>CAILAH010000019.1 GCA_903832205.1 uncultured Microcaldota archaeon
CGTCAAAGATGAAGATTGTGAAGAGAAGGAGATAATTTTCTCCACTCCAATTTTTATTTTATTGAGTGCCTTAGTGTGAGCCTTGCAATTAGAAAAAGCCTATTTCTCGTCGAGCAGCCTCTTCATCACGCACATGATTGAGCGTATCTCCCCATCATCGGCATTGCTTTTCATCAGGATGTTCTTGAACGCCTTCCTGCATTTCTCCGGGTTCTGCAGGCTGTTCTCCACCGCGTCAACGAGCCTGTCGGTGTACTCCATGGCCTTGCGCAGGAACCTTGCGTTGGGCGGTTTCTCGTCCTCACGCTCCCTTCCATTCATCCTCAGCATGTACAATACAACGGCAACCGCATTTGAGAGGTTGAGCGACTCGTAGTCACCGCTCGTCTCGATGTAAACGGCCATGTCGCACTTGAGAAGCGTCTCCCTGTCAAGCCCCGTGTCCTCCCTTCCGAACACAATCGCCGCCGTTTTCCCTTTTATTTTTCCCGCAACTTTCGCCAATGGCTTCAGCCTCACCAAATCCCTCTCGCCCTTGGTGAATGAGGCGGTTGTCCCCACGATGGGGTAGCATCCTTTGGTTGCCTCCTCAAACGTCTTCACGACCTTGGCCTTCTTCAGTATCTCCTGCGCGTGCTTTGCATACTTCTCCGCCTCAAACCCGAGCTTTGCCCGCGGGTTGACAATGTAAAGCTCCCCGAACCCGAAATTCTTCATGGCCCTGCATATCTTGCCCACGTTCAGGTCATAGAGCGGCTCCACGAGTATTATGCGCATTCATCACACCTCATTAGTTAGGAGTTAGCCTCACTATAAATATCCTCTCAAAGAATAATTGCTTTTCCCCCACCACTTCCCATTTGTATCCCGTTTCCTTCGCAATCTTTTCGTATTTCGAATAGCCCCTGTTTGAAATGAGCATCAGGATTTGCCCGCCATCCTCCAGGTGCGCCCTTGACTCCCTGATGAACCTCTCAATAATATCCTTCCCGTTTTGCATGGCGGTCCAGGAGGCGTCCCTGGGCTCCTTCTCATCGAGATAGGGGGTGTTGAACGCAATGAGGTCGAACTTCCCCTCTATCTTTTCAAACAGGTCAGTAACCATGAATTCAATCTTCTTCACATCGCTTCTTTTCACATTCTCCTTTGAGTAGTCCACCGCATCCTTGTTTATGTCCGCGCACACAATCTCTCCCGCATTCCCGATGCTGTTTGCCTGGAGCCCCGTGCCGCAGCCCATGTCCAGGAACCTGCTGCACTTCAGCCCCTTGAGCACATCCGCAAGCAGGTAGGAATCATCCGATGGCTCATAGATATACATATGATAAATAGGGGGCGGCCCAAGTTAAAAATTAGCACCATCCGCAAAATGCATCCGGCATATGTCAAGTTGTTATTATCTCCTCATTTTCTTGACTTCCCAGATGCATCTGCCGCCCAGGCCCACCGGGATTATCTTGATTACCAGCTCGAAGGGCTTCAGGTAATCGTTCACCTTCTGCTCCGTATCGCGCGGCACTTCATCCACGCTGGTCCAGGTGCACACTTCCTTGGTGGCTATGCAGTCATACACCGTGTCCGCATCGACGTCGGATATGCCAATATTCATTAGGTATTCCACATGCTCCTGCTTAGACATAATACTCCACTCCCAACACCTTCGCACGTAAGTTTTTTAAGCAAAATCTGTCGAGGTCGGCGAAGGGGGTTATTCACCCCAGGGAGCCCTTCGGGCGTTCGGTCCCGTGCGTTTTATAAATTCACAAATCCTAATTCTTTCAACAGGTGCTTTGTTTGAAGGTTGCAATCCTTGGTGATTTCCATTTCGGCTATGACCGCTTTTATGATGATAGCTTCATGCAGGCCGAGCAGGCGCTTTTGAAGGCGCAGGAGCAGGCGGACCTGCTCATAGTTGCGGGGGACATATTCGACTCGAGGACCCCAAAGCAGGAAGTGATCGCGCGCTCATTCGAGGTTTTCAAGAAGCTGCACAAAAAAGTCATAGTGATACACGGCACGCACGAGAGGAGGCCGCACGGCTTCACCAATCCAGTTGATTTGCTCGTCAAGGCGGGTTTTGCGGAGAGCTGCCACGCCAGGGCGGTGGTTTTTGAGAAGGACGGCGAGAAAGTGGCGATTTACGGGCTGGCAGGCGTCCCGGAGGATTATGCCAGGGTTGCGCTGGAGCGCCTGGCGCCCAGGCCGGTTGAGGGCGCATTCAGCATATTCATGTTTCACCAGAACCTCAAGGAGCTCATGCCCCTTGTGGAGAGCGGGCTCACCATGGATGATTTGCCCGCAGGGTTCGACTTGTATGTCAACGGCCACCTGCACAAGAACTACGAGCTTGAGAAGGGCGGCAAGAGGCTGCTCATCCCGGGCAGCACGGTGCTCACCCAGGTGCGCAGGGAAGAGAAGGAGAAGGGGTTCTATCTCTATGATACGAAGGAGAAAACACAGGCATATGTTACTATAGTAACAAGACCCTTCATCCACCTCGCCCTCCAATTAGAAGGCACCACACCCCTCACGGACACACTCAACTCAAAGCTATCCCAGCTCGATTTCACCGGCAAGCCCATCATCCGCATTGACGTGGAGGGTGATGTGAAATCCATCGGCCAAACCGAGATAAGCGGCCTCAGGCAGGCATACGCGGACAAATGCCACCTGTTCATCAACCTCTCCCTTGAGGAGGGCGAGGAAATCTACCTTGGCGACCTGGCTGAGCTCGCAAAGAAGAACGTCTCCATAAGGGAGCGCGGCATGCTCATACTCAAGGAAGTGGCAGCGCGCAGGAACCTCCAGCTGGATAACCTGGAGGAGGCGTTCGAGATGATGTGCGACGCCGAGGACAGGGAGCTCTCAGACTACTTTATAAGAATTTCAAGCGACAAGGGAAAACAATAAGTGTGGTTTTAATGGGCGACAAGAAAGAGAAGAAATCGGACAAGAAGAAAACGGACAAGGGCTTTTTCCAAAAGATTCAGGCAGAGTTTTCGGAAGGCATGCACGCGCTCTCTTCCTCGCTTGACCGAGGCCTGAACGATACAAAGGAAAAGCCCGTGCTCATCGTTAAGTACGGCATCCTCACGCTGGCCGTGGCATTCCTCTATGTCGGCCTCATGTTCCTTTTGCCGGAAATGGCCGCCTACCTGTCATACACGCTCTTCATCCCTGTCGCGGTGCTCATACTCATGTTCCACCACGAGCTTTTCGCCATCCCCATGAAGGATATCAAGAGGTTCGCACTCAACACGCTCGCAATCGCCGTCTTCTTCCTTGTAATCTACCTGCTATTCACCTACAGCGCATCCCAGCCGGCCGACACCCCAGAGACTCCCCGCTCGCCTCTCGCGCTGGTCGCATCGACCGCGGCAATCTTCATGTTCGTCCTGTTCCTGTTCCTTCCCGTATATATGGTGAAGTCCGGAGCCACGCCCCTGGGCGCAATAAAGAACGCATTCAGGTTCCTGAGCAAGAACGCAATCAAGGGCATGTTCTACGTGGTCCTTCTCCTGCTGCTGCTTTCGGCAATCACCACCATCCCCTCCATAATCGGCCTTGCCTTGGTATCGCCCATAATATTCGTGCTGCTCTCCTACTGCCTATTCATCTTCATCAACTCATTCTGGGAGCACTGCCGCAACAGTTAAAAATATACCCCCCGAATTACTTTCAAAGGTGTAAAATTATGGGTTTCGGCACATCAATTATAGTCGGTATCATTCTTGGAATAATCGTGGGAGTAGTCCCCGGCATTCTCGGCCTGATTCCGGTTTTGGGCGCACTTATTGCTATCTGCAACTGCCTAATCGCACCATTGCTCACAGTGATCGGTGGCTATCTGATTGGCAGCATGGGCAAGATAAGGGCAGGCGACTGGGGCGGTCTCGCAATACAGAACGGCATTTACGCATTGACCGCCGCAATAGTGGGCACCGCGGTTAACACGCTGCTTGCGTTCTTCAACATCGGCGCCACGGCAATCGGCGGCCAGACCGATATTACCGGCCTTGGCATCACCGCAGTTGGCGGCATACTGGGCATAGTAATCGTGTTCTTCATTGCGCTTGTGATCAACCTGGTTCTCGGGTTCATAGGCGGCGCGATATACCTGCTCATGGCAAAGAAGTAATAGCAAAACACATTAATTTATGAACTTTCATATGTGTTTTGCTAGCTAGCAAATTGCAAAATAATTGAACTTCGTTTTTTGCAATTTGCTATAATTTCTTTCTTTTTCTTTTCAATTTTTGCATAGGCTTTTATTCATTTATGCATATTCCTACATATGGGCCGGCAGATGCTGTTCTACGGGCTGCTCAACCTGTTCCTGGGCATTATCCTATTTGTAGTGTTCACGCTCTATCTTCCGCCGCTCATAGGCTCGGCCGGCATCGATTGCAAGGATGAGGGCCTGCTCTCCTGCGGCGGCCTGATGCCCCTTGTCACAAACGTTACCATAATGGTAAGCGTAATCGGCCTCGCCCAGATACTCTACTGGATATTTTTCGAGAAGGACAAGGAGGATATTACGGTAAAGGCAACCGCGGCAGCGGGCGGCATGGCGCCCGGCAAGTTCAGGGTATGCCCCGAGTGCCAGATGTCCAACGACCCAATCGCAAAGTTCTGCACCGAGTGCGGCTACGATTTCTCAAAGAAGAAGCCTGCCCCCAAGAAGTAAGCTAATCCTATAGTGGAATAAACGAAGAAAACCCGGACCCCCGGCCTAGCCTAAATTAGGAACGAAACAGAAGAAAGAATTGAAAGAAAAAAAGGGTTTTAATCCGCCTATGCGTACTTCGCTGCCAGGTCGCCGATCAATGGCATGTGCCACATCTCGCCCTGGTACGCCTTCCATGCCGCATAAACCACCGCGACAATCGCAATGAGCGGAATGGGCAACAGGCAGAATGATAATATGCCGCCTATACCGCCGGTAACGATTGAGATAACGGTAACCAGGACGCTCAATACCACCATAACCACAACCCACACAACGCAGAACAGTATGGATTGTATCGAGTGGAACCTGACAAACTTGTCGTCCTTCTTTATCAGGTAGAGCACAATTGCCAGCACACCAATAATGTATGCGAGTGCGCCAAGCAAGTTGCCGTCCTTCCCAGCCTTAGCCGCCTTTACGGGCTTTACAGCCTTTGAAGCTTTTTTTGCCATTCAATAACACCTTTGAAGGAAATATGGGTGTAAAGCTATTTAAATGGAAATGGCATCACCGAGGAGCCCCCTTATAACCACCGTCGCATAGGACCCCTTCTGCAATCTAAATGAAATTTGTACTGTATTGCCTGGCACATTGCTAGTCCCGCTCTCACCCGCAGCGGGCATCCTTTTCGCCCCCGCTGCAAGACCTTTCTCCCCATCCTGCCCCGTCTCCACATCCTTCACTTCCAAATCCAGCACGGGCGCATGAAGCGTCCTCCACCCGCCTTTCATTTCAAGCTTTGCAAAATCCTCATTCCCCAAATTGTATTTCTTCAGCAGCATCTCCTTATACCTGTTGAGCAGCTTGCACTCGCTCCCCACCAGCGGCACGACCGTAAACTCCCCGCCTTCCGTGTTCACATCCGCAAACCCGAACCTGTTCCTTCCGCAGGTATACTCTCCCTCAAGCACTCCCGTCTCCTTCTCCGCCAATCTCATCTCCAATTCCTCATTGAACAGGTGCGACTGTGCCGCATTCACGCATAATCTAAAAACTCTCCAGTTATTCTTCACGAAATTCTCGGGCCCAAACTTCTTTGACTTCTCGAATAGCACTCTTTCTTTCCTACCAACAACTTTCTCCTCACTCTCAATCCCGACAAAATACTCCCTAACCGCAGAATCATAATCCCCCTTCAATAAATGGAACCCCACCAAATGCGAGTTCCCCCGCATGCTCCCAAACCTCTGCTCCCCATAGTAATTCGGGAACCTTTCAAACCTCTTTACATCCTTCGCTCCAAAATCGCATTCCCTCAGCACAATCCCGAACCTATTCCCCACAAAATCCTCATTCTTTATCCACCTGTTATTTCTCCAGGTGCCAATAACTTCCACATCTTTTATTCCCGCAATCCTCTCCCTCACTTTCCCGAACTCATCCTTCGTATTAATGGAAAAAACCTGGTACGCAACCGCCACCCTGTCCTTTATCCCGCCATAATTGACCCTGTTTTCTCCCACTCCAGCGGCCCTTGCAATCTCCTTCGCCAAATCAATAGTATTCCAATTAACCTTCTTCACCGCAACCCAAAGGAATGCTCCGTTGCTCCCTCCCCTTGCCACATCCCCTTCATCCTTGCTTTTACACTCAGATGCAAAGCTCCCATCAGCAAGCATCTCATCCACAATAAAATCCTCAGGCACTGTCTTGATTTTCGCTTTCAACTGCAACCTCACCTTCGCTTTTTCCCGTAAAGAAGAAGCGCCTAACCCTATTTACCGCCTCAATCCTTTTCTGCTTTTCCATCCCGCCAGAGTGCAATGCATTCTCAAGCACCTCAATCGTATTCTCATAATCCGCCCTCTGCACCGGGAACGGTATCCCGTCCTTCCCGCCGTGCGCATAGGCAAACTTCACCGGATCCCTCCAGCTTATTTCGGTGCCGTAAATCAATTCAGCCACAAGGGCTAATGCCCGTATCTTCTTTGGACCCATGCCTTTAACCATAAGCAGCTCTTCATAATCCTTAGGCTGCAGCTCATACGCACGGTTTAGTATCTCCTTATCCTTCTCCGTAAGATCAATGCTTCTTATCCAATGGTCTGCTTTCATGCTAAGCACTTTTTCATCAGTAAAACTAGCGAGCGTAGTCTGCCCACCAAAATATTTGTAAATATGTAATGGATTATCAAGCACCATATCCACAGAAGCATTTCGTGTTTCCCTGCTCTGCTTTGCAGTTAAATTCAGGACATATTTTTCCCTTTCCCCGCAAATCGCCGTATGCGGCTCTTCAACGAATTCGCCAATCTTATCAGAAAGCCAGTGATACCTTCTTGCGTACCCTCCGCTGCACCCAAACATATCCGGAGAATGCAATCTAGCACTATTCATCCCCTGCTGTACAATCGCATAATTACCTTTCTCCTCATCAAAGAAAAATGAATGGTGGTACAGCTCATATCCGTCCTGTACAACTGAATTATCTATCTTAGCCGCAATCCTGCTCGCGTACTGCAACTCCTCAATTTTTTTGGAGGGAAGATCCGACTCCGCAATCTCCTGCGGTGTTTTCCTTGAGGCCTTTCCCTTCCCGCCGGCAACCCTAATCCCGGTCTCATGCTTGTTCAGATATTCCTTTAGTGCCCCGCACGTTGTAGTTGTTAAACCCGAACTGTGAAAATCAAAGCCTATGACACAGCCAAGCGCCTGAAAGAAAAACGGGTCTGACACTCTTGCCAAGAATTCACCCGTGCCGTGCTCTTCAATTATGAACTCCGTAATAAGCCCCGACAATCTAGTCATTTTTTCAAATAGCCACGGCGGGCATTTCCCCGGATGCAACGGAAGGTTAGCAGTGCCAGACCTCTGCATGGCTAACTTCTACCTTCCCAGTTCATTAACAATTTTGGAAGTAGTTTTCCAGTAATCAGTAAAATAGAAAAATAAAAATTAGAATAAATTTACGTCGTGGTTGGTTTATGGCAGCTAGCACTGATGGGGAACCAAGGTTCCCCCTCGTGTGGTCCGTGCATTTTCTCTCTGGGAAAATGACGTGTCATTCGCCTTCGGCGAATGGACATACACCCCCTCCTTTGGGGATGTGGATTATACATCACCAATTCCCTCTTCAGTGACGCTGAAGATAGCCTCGCCCTCTGGGAGATTTGGCGAATCAACAAGCCTCGCAATCCTCTTCTCCGCCTTCCCCTTCCTCAGGTAAATCCTGAAGGTCGCGTTGTGCGCGAGCACGTGCCCGCCAATGGGCGCGGTGGGGTCGCCGAAAAGTATATCCGGCCTGTCCATCACCTGGTTCGTGATGTATATTGCTATATTATACATGTCAGCGAGCTTCTGCAGCTGGTGCAGATGCTTATTCAGCTTCTGCTGCCTCTCCGCAAGCGCGCCCCTCCCAGTATAATCGCTCCTGAACTGGGACATCATGGAGTCCACTACAATGAGCTTGATATTCTTCTCCTTAATGATGTCCGCCGCCTTATCTGCGAGCAGTATCTGGTGGTCCGAGTTAACCGCCCTCGCCACATAAATATTCTTGAGCACTTTTTGCGGGTCCATATTCCTGGCCTCGGCCATCTGCACAATCCTCTCAGGCCTGAACGTGGACTCCGTATCTATGAACAGGCACCCGCCTCCCAGTCCGCCCTCCTCTCTCGGCAGCTGCACATTAACCGCAAGCTGGAACCCAACCTGGCTTTTTCCCGATGAAAACTTCCCGTAGAATTCCGTAATCGCCTGCGTCTCCACACCGCCCGCAAGCAGCTTATCCAGCTCTATTGAGCCGGTGCTAATCCTCACAATAGTCTTTCTCCTTTCCAAAATCACGTCCGCGCTCTCAAACCCCATCTCCAGCGCATCCCTCGCGCCCGCAATGATCTTCTTCGCGGTCTCCACGCCCACATCCGCAATCGTGCTCAGCTCGTGCGCTGACGCAACGGCAATCTTCTCAAATGAATCGTAGCCGGCCGTTCTTAGCTTGTCAGCAGTTGCCTTCCCAATCCCAGGGAGGTCCTCAAGCGTCTTAGCCTTCTTCTTTCCCGACTTCTCATCCTCGGCCTCAGCGGCATCAAAATCCTCTACCATTTCTTCTTCAACGAGTTCCTTAGGCATAACAAACACCGCTATTGATTTGTGATTTTCATTGTTTAAAAGGTTTTTAGAGTGTGTTTCCAGTGATGCACATTCAGCAAATCCCCATTTCACACGTCTGTAAAAAGCCCCCTGGCATGCACGCTTATATAATATTACACGGAATCCCCTATTATGAAACAGGCCATCCCGAAAGAATTGCTGCGCACAAAGTACAGGAAAGAGATGTGGGCGCACTCGCAGAAAATCATAAGGCACGTAGAGAAAATCCTTCCAGTAACTTCCGCCTATCTCCTGGGCAGCTTCACCACGAAGAAGAAGCGCCCCGCGGATGTTGATTTCATAATCCTGCTTAAGACCAAGGACCACCCAAAATCAAAATGGTCCGTGGACCTGGTGATTGCGCCTGAAAACGCAGAGGGCACGCAGGTCCTTGAGGACGCAAGGAAATGGATGAGGCAAAAGTACGGGACGAAGAAATCCACCGTCATAAAGCTGAAGTGAATAACAGGCTTTTTAAAGGCGCAGGGCGCAAATGGGTATGTTTAACATGGGATACAAATTCGCGAAGCCAAAAAGAAAGGCCTACAGGCATCTTGTTACGGGAGAAGAGAGAAAGATGCTCGGCGATGCCAAGGCGTTCGAGCACTATGTTAAGGACGTGGGCGGCCCTGAGGCATTCGAGAAGCAGATGCAGGATGTCGCTGAAAAGCACGGCGGCAAATACGGCCTGCCCGATATCTCTTCATGCAAGGCAATAACTCCTGGCAGGTATCTTGAAACCGAACAGACAATGTATAATTTCAGGCCCATGGGCCCGGTGATTGACCTGGGCTACGGAAGCCTGCTTTCCCCACAAGCGCTAATCGAAGCCACGGTAAATATCCCGGAGGAGTTCAGGAACGTTCTCCATCTCACGCCGCACTCCACATCCACGTTTGCGCGCTGCGGCATCAACATAACATTTTGGCAGAGCACGTTCAGGGAGCAGCTTGAGAGCTTTCCGCTTCCCGAAACGATGAAGGTGATAATAGAAAACTGGTCGAGCATTCCCATACTGATGCGCGAGGGCGACCCGTGCAGGCTGCTCAACCTCCCCGACATCCTCGTCTCAAAAACCGACCCCATAATGACCTCGCCGCGCTCAAAGGAATCGCACGGCATGCTGCACCTGCACGCGGGCAAAGACTGGCTCATCCCCGACATGGAGGTGCTGCCGCGCGTGAAAATACACAACGTTGAAATTCCCTACATCGACCCGCGCGCGGGCAACATAAAGGAGATCTTCGTCCCAACAAAATACGATAGGCTGAAATTCGATCTTGGCGCATTCTTCGTGCTTTCCACAAAAGAGCAGTTCAGAATTCCCCAGGGCTGCATCGCTTTGGTGCACACCGCACGTGACGACCTCACGCACACTTCCGCCATACTCGCGCACGGCGGCTGGGAAGGCGTGCTCGCACTGGAATTCAAGGCTCTGCGCAACAGCAGCATACGCCCCGGCGACCACGTCGCATATTTCACAACGCACCTCACGGGCGAGGCGCGCAAGTACTCTGGCCGCTACCAGAACCAGGATGCCATCACACCAACGACCGAAAAAGGATAAGCCATTTCTAAAAATCTAATTACCGCGCGGGCTGCTGCACCTGCTTTTGCAATTTTCCCCTCTTCACGATAAATCCAACCATTTGCAATACTATTGTTGCCGTGCCCATTGCAATCGCAAAAATCTCAGCTGCATTCACGAACACACTCTGCCCGACTGGAACAAAAAGGCCCCTGGCGGAAACCAGGAAGTGCACAAGCGCTATCAGGAACACGGGATATGCAAGCAGCTGTATGTTTTTCCAGTTCGCGAACCCCAGCATCCTCACGAAATAATCACTTGAGAGCAGCGCAAGCACCGCCAATGCTATTGTCGCGGCGAGCGCAAGTGCCATGAGCGGCGTTGAAAATAACATGCTTGCCTGCAGCCCATAATATAATAGGAAGGCGAGCAGGAAGTGCATGAATATGAAAACGAATGCCGCAATCCCAATAGTCCTCCTGGACTCCAAGAGCGGCATGAACCTGTTCGGCCAAATCGTTGCGAGCGGCCCAATCATAAGAACCACGCAGAGCAGGAAGAACCCGGAGAGCGCAAAGAACCTGGTGAACACCACATAGGCCGGCAGCGGAAACAGCGCATGATATAGTGCCATGAGCGCAATGCACAGGAACAACAACAGGAACAATTTGCTCGCCATATTCATAACATCACCCGCTAATCATCGCCGTACCTGTTCTCATACCCATAATCCCCGCCATTCCCTCCGTTTGGAAGCTGCGGATTCGTATTATTTAGCACGGTGCTGTTGACAGTCTGCCCGAGCTTGCCAATCGTATAGGGGCCGAGCATTGCCACCGCGCTTGCGGAGTGCGGCCTCCCCGTCCCTCCCTTATTATCAAACGCTGCGGTCGCTTCCGTCCCACAGTAGGGCACATAGGTGCTCCCTCCCGGGTGCACGGTGAACGAGCTCAAGTCAAGCACGTCGCCGTAAATCACCATCCAGCAGTCCCCGGCCCTGTTGTGCTTTGCAATCTCCGCCATTGTGAGTGTTACGGTTCCAGTTGTAGATTGTGCGCCGCCGGCATTTCCCTGGCCGCCAACCCCGGTGCCGGCAATAGTGCCACTCTGGTTTTGTTTCGGGACCGAATCCTGCGGATTAATGGTGCAGCCAGCAAGCAAGATTACTGCCATAAGCAAAATGACAATTGGCATTTTTTCCATCCTACTCAACACCACATTATTTAGGGGCGCCAGTTTTTATAATCAAGAGGAAATTCAGGTTATAATATTTCGCGCAGGTATTCAGTTATGGCATACGAGCAGAAGAATTTCGATTCACTCCTGGGGCTACCAGGCTTCAGCGATGCGCTACTCAAGAACCACTTCACGCTCTACGCGGGCTATGTAAAGAACTTCAACCTCCTGGATGAGACTCTCGTGAAGATGGAGAAGGAGGGCAAGTACTCCACTCCAGAATTTGCGGAGCTGAACAGGAGGCTCGGCTGGGAATTCAACGGCATGCGCCTGCACGAGCTCTATTTCGGCAACATTGCAAAGCAGGGCAGGGCTCTCAATTCCCAGGGCGCGCTTGCAAAAAAAATCGAGAAGGAATTCGGCTCGCTTGAATTCTGGGAAAAGGATTTCCGCGCGATGGGAGCAATGCGCGGCATCGGCTGGGTGGTCCTCTGCCACGATAAGTCCGCGGACCGCCTCTTCAACGTATGGGTGAATGAGCACGATGTCGGCCACTTCTCCGGCTGCACACCGCTCCTGGTGATGGACGTGTTCGAGCACGCCTACATACTCGACTATGGTCTCAAGCGCGCAGACTACATCAGCGCATTCATGAATGCAATCGACTGGGCAAGCGTTGAGAAGCGCCTCTAGGAAATGAAAAAATTCAGCAGGCAGGACCAGAAATTGCTTGCAACCTGGGCTGCGCACTGCGCAAAGCGAGTGCTCCCATTTTTTGAGAATGCATATCCTAATGATGACCGCCCCCGCAAGGCCATAGAGGCGTGCCGAAAATGGGTGCGCACGGGCGTGTTCAGGATGGCCGATATACGCAAGGCATCGCTCGATGCCCACGCTGCCGCCCGCAAGGCTAAGAAAAATAATGCTGCCTGTTATGCCGCGCGTGCAGCAGGCCAGGCGGTGGCAACCGCGCATGTTCCCCAGCACGCCTTCGGCGCCGCCTATTATTCCCTCAAAATCGCCGCATCCAACCCGACTAATCCCGAGGCTAAAATCGCCAGAGAAATCAAATGGCAAACGCAGCATCTTCCAAAAAACCTAAGGCAGGCCTGGCTTGATTGGCAATCGCAGCGCCTCCCCAAAAACCTTAGACTGTTACTAGAATTTTTATAAAAAACAGATGTTATCTATAAATTGCGCTGCTCGTGCCAATGAACAGGATGTTGGTGTCAACGCCTATCATACAGCTCATCCCTTTCAAACGGCTTCCCCAGGCGCGCTCCCCTTTTCCTTAAGTGTATTATGACTGCCTCGGCCTTTCTTGTCCTTTCCTCCAGGCTTTCTCCCGCTATTCCCTTAATCGTCATCTTTATCCACCCCGTTTTAACTTTTTCTCCACACGCCTTTTTTGCAAATCTCGTACGCTTTCCTTGCAATGTCAATCGCATGTCTCGCCTTCTCCGGCGCAACTCTCATCCCTGAATAGAGCGCATCGTGCCTTGCCTCCCTGATATAATTGGCTTCCTTGAATATCTCCCTAATCTCGCCCTCATACAGAGACATGATTGCAATGAGCAGGCAGTAATGACTCTTCTCCACGTATCCTCTGCTGAACAGCAGTGCCCTTGCAGAATGGAACAATGACGAGTATGCGATAATCTCCGCAGACTCATAGGCCTTCGCGTTGAGTACCTTCTCCGACTGTTCAAGGAACATCCCAGCGTTTTCAAGCTCCTTTGCCGCCCATTCCCTCGCATCAGCGCTCTTTCTCACAAGCCCTTTCTCTTCACATTCCCTAAAGTCCATATGCCTCATCACCGAAAAGCACGCCTTTCCTCACTCCTTCGGCAAATTCCCTATTTCTTTTCTTGAATTCGCCAATCTCATTATAGGGAACTGCCTTTATGTTTATTTCCCTTCCAGCTTTCCGGAGATTCCGCTCAGCACTCTCCCTGTCAAATTTCCTGATTTCAATTATGAATATGTCAATGTCACTTTTTTCTGTAAATTCGCCGCAAGTGCTGCTCCCGTAAACGTAGAATGGGTTATTGATTGCGCCCTCAACGCCGCAATCCCTGATTTTCTGCAGCATCACAGTTCTTTTCCACATCTTCACAACCGGGTCCCTGTTCCGCAGCCTGAAGAATTTCGCAAGGCCTTTTCTCTCCGCCTCCAGGATTCCCCCGCCCTCCAGCAGGTCGCAGTACTGCTTTGCGGTCATGCTGCTTATCTTCAGCCTTCTCGCAAGCTCCTTGATGCAGATTTCGGAGTCCGAATGCGTGATGAAATGCTCCAGCACCATCCACCCACGGAAATTCGCAAATTCCTTTAGCATAGTATATCAAACGCTCGTTTTATTTATAAAACTATATTGCAAATCCCCGTTATCGCAACGTTTAAAATAACGTCCACTGCCTAATCCTCCATATGGCTCCCGTTATCCACGGCCTCATCGACCCCAAAAAGAAAGAAGTAATTCTCCAAAGGATTAAGGACGGGAAGACGCCCTTTTGCGCAGATAGTAAACCAGCATCCGAACCAATAACAACAAACCCAATCAATGATGAGCAAAAGAAACTAAATCATGAATTGATAATGGCCGCCGTTGAGGGCAGTTGTGAGGATGTAAAAGCGCTCATTAGGAGGGGCGCGGATGTAAATGCCAGGGGCGACAAGGGAACAACTCCCCTAATGATGGCGGCAGACAGAGATTACATAGAGATGGTCAAACTGCTAATAGAAAGTGGCGCAGATGTCTATGCCAAAAATGATAATGGACTGAGTGTGTTAGCGTATACAAATAATTCTCAAATAGTAACCGTAGACCTGCTCAGGCGGCACGGAGCAATAGGGTGATACTTATGAATAACCTAATCGACCAAAAAAAGAAAGAAGTGGTTCTCCAAAGGATTAAGGATGGGAAGTCGCCTTTTTGTGCAGAAGCAAAGCCCGATCCCGAGCCAATCACAGAAAAACCAAAAACAACCATAATCGGGCCGCAAAATATTAATAGAATATTGAGAGAGGCAGCCGAACAAGGCAACTATGATACTGTAAAAGATCTTATCGAGCTCGGCGCTGACGTAAATTCAAAAGGCAGTATGGATTGGACCGCACTGATGCAAGCAGTATATTCTGGCCACACTGAGATTGCCAGGCTGCTGGTAAAACACAAGGCAGATGTAAATGCCAAGAATAAGGACGGCGGTACTGCACTGATTCACGCCGCCACGGCCAAATCCAATTCCTATGCTCTTGTTGAGCTGCTTCTCACCAACGGCGCAAAAGTCAATGACACTGATAATGACGGGTGGACGGCATTGAGCTTTGCCTCGGGTGTGGGTGACGACAGGACGAGCACAGTACACCTGCTCATTACCCATGGGGCATATCTCGAAGCAAAAGATAAGGATGGCAAGACTCCGCTAATGCATGCCGTCCATAATGTGCAAAAGGAAGTCGCGGCAATGCTGATACTGAAAGGCGCTGATGTTAATGCAGCGGATAACCAAGATAAGAAAGTGCTGGGATATGCCGATGAGGAACATTATCCGGATATTTACGACATGCTTGTTAAGAACGGCGCAAAAGAGTGATTCTCATGTTCCAGAAAGAAAAGCCCATTGGAACAAGAAGGGAGAGGCAAGCAAAAAAGCCAAGGCCCCTGGACCCAATTGTCGATATGGTGAGGAGGGACGGGCTGTTCGGCAAGCCAGTTTTAGAAGTGGACGTGAAGCTTCCGTCCCAGCCCGATAATATACTCTTCAACCTTGCAACCCAGGGCATGACGAAGAGGGCGAGAAAGCTCGCAAGGAAAATGGCGCGCGCCCACATGTCGCTTGATTCAAAGCCCGACCTTTTTGGAAAGACCGCGCTCATTACGGCTACACAGAACGGCCACGCAACTATCGTATCTTTGCTCATAGACTTGGGCGCGGATGTAAACAAGTATGATACACAGAAATGTACTGCGCTCATGGCTGCAGCCGCAAATGGAAATGCGAAGATGGTATCACTTCTCCTGGCTGCGGGCGCGGATGCCAGTTTAACTGACCACCTGGGGAGCATAGCGCTATACAGGGCCACCATGGGCGGGCATTTGGATTGCGTAAAGCTGCTACTCCCAAAGCTAAATCTCACATTGCGGAACAATCATGGCTACACACCGCTCCACGTTGTGGCAAGCCACGATACAAAGGGCAGCAGCGTTAAGCTCCTCGCAGAGGCAGGCGCGGACATAAACGCAAAGGACAACGCCGGCTACACGCCGCTCATGCTTGCCGCAATTAACAACAGGATAAATTCTGTTATGATGCTCATCTCACTTGGCGCCGACGCCAAAGCCTACAACAACAGCCTGAAAAACGCCTACGACCTGGCACTGGCAGAGGGACATAGGGAAATCACAGCCTTGCTCAGGGATCAGGGCGCAAAAGAGTGATGCCCATGGCCCAGAAAAAGATAGAGGCACCCACAGGCCCGCTACCAAAACGCCGCAAGCTCATTGACCCAATACTTGAAAGGGTAACGAGGGAAGGCAAGATACTGGGCAACCCGCTCGCAGAGATAAACGTGAAGCTCCCATGGAGGGCGGAGAGCAAGTTCTTTGTCGCGGTGCACAAGGGCAATGTGGAAGAGATGCGCTCGCTCCTAGGCAATGGCTTTGATGTCAATCTTAGGAACGAAGCCGACAGCATGACCGCGCTCATGTTCGCCGCCAAATACGGGCATCCTGGGATGATAGGGCTCCTCATCGATTCAAAGGCTGATGTGCACCTAAAGGACTTAACGGGCAACACCGCATTCCATCTTGTGATAAAGTGCAACCACATTGATTGTGCACGCCCCCTCCTTTATGCCGGCTCCGACATCAACACAACCGACAACAGGTCCCTCACACCGCTTATCACAGCAATCTATGCATCCACGGATGGTAATGTTGCCGCCATAAAATTTCTCTGCGAATCCAAATCGTTAAACGTGAATTACATAGATAACTATGGCAGGACCGCGCTCATGGACGCTGCGGGGAGAGGCCAATCGCAAATCGTGGAAATGCTCCTCAAGCAAGGTGCTGACATGTCCCTAAAAGACAATTGGGGGCAAGATGCCCTTGGCCGGGTACGCAAGGCCATAGCACGCCATCGGGGATATCCCAGTGCCACGGGCACGGAGCATAAAACCGGCCACGAGGAAGTGGCGAAGCTCCTCACCATGCACGCGTCCCAGTCCGCAACGAGGAAATGATTTTCATGGCACAGAAAAGAAACCCGTATCGCAACGTTTAAAACATCTTATTTTTCCAATGAGAACATGGTCCATGCTATTTATCCAGGCTCATTCGACCCGCCCACAAGGGGCCACATGCACATCCTGAAGACCGCGGCTGAGAAATTCGAGAAGCTCACCGTTGTGGTTGCAAAGAATCCGGAAAAGAAATGCATGTTCACGCCCGAGGAGCGCAAGCTGCTCCTTGAGACAATCTGCAGAAACCACAAGAACGTAACCGTTGAGGTGATGGGCAACCAGCTGCTCCCGCATTATGCATATCAGAAAGGGGCAAGCGTAATCGTGAGGTGCATCAGGAACGTCAACGACCTCGCCTATGAGGACATAATCAAGAATTCATACCAGATGATGAACGAGCACATAGAGATAGTCCACCTGCAGCCGAGGCTCGAGCTGGCCCACGTCTCCTCCTCGCTCGTGCGCAGCTATCTCGATTATGAGGGCTGGGAAAAGGAAGTCCGCCCCTACCTTGACTCCTTTGTATTCTCAGCATTCCTCGCTAAGAACGCAAGGAAACTGGCAGTAAGGGGCGCCTGGATGCAGAACGCCCTGGGCCTCAACCTTGACATGCAGAAAGCGCATGAAATATTCGAAGACTTGGTTATGAGATATTCCGAGCCGCACAGGGCGCACCACTCGCTTTATCACCTGACAGAGATGCTCGGAGACCTCACCTCAAAATCAACAAACCTTCCGGATGACGTGCGCGCCCAGATCCACAGCCACGGCAGCGCGCTCTTCTTCGCCATATTCCTGCACGATGCAATCTACCTGCCCAAGGCGCAGGACAACGAGTACCAGAGCATGGCCTATGCGCGCGATGCGCTGGCAACAATGGGCGTCAGCCAGCCGACAATAGAGGAGGTCTCCTATCTCATCTCCACCACCAATTACTTTGAGGTGGAGCCAACCGTTTATCAGGGCCACCCGCTCGCAGCCGTCCTCCACGATTTGGATTTCGGCGTATTGGCAAAGGACAAGCAGCGCGTCTTCGACTACGATGAGGACATACGGCTCGAGTACAGCAACCTAAGCGATACTTCCTTCGCTCTTGGCAGGCTCTATTACCTTAGGAAGTATTTCACCAATCCGCTCTTTTACTCCCAGCTCTACACTCCCGAGGAGCAGTACAGGGCGAAAAAGAACATCGCCCTCCTCCTGATAGAGCGCTACAATACCCTGGAATTCAGGAATGTCGAGGACACCCTGCCCTAAATCCCTCCTTTTCCCGTCATTCTTCCCTCTTTTGTTCTCCCATTCCCCTATTTTTCCCCGTCAAAGGCCCCTTAGAAACGTTTAAATACCCATTTTTGCCCCAATAAGGTATCACTACTCCAGGTGTACTGTATGGATAAATTCAAGGATAATGATAAAGACAATATGGGGAACAGGGATCCCGGCAATTCAGGCACCGCCAGGAGCCCCATTACCGCAGCATTTAACAAATCCTCAAGGAAGACCGCAAGCATATTGATTACCGAGCCAATGGGCAAGGCAATCGCAACATTAAAGCTGGAAGAGGGCGGCCAGCCAATCAACGTCACCCTCGCAGGGCGCGACTACCGCATCCAGCTCCTGGAAATTGCTACTGGCCCAAGACAGGCGGATGAGAAGACGCTGAAATTGCACAATGCCGAGGCACTTGACGACCAACTCATCGAAGCCGTGCGCAAGAACATGCTCACCGAAAACAGTGTCAAATCCCTCCTGGAAAAGGGCGCAGACCCGGATGCAGTTGACAGGGAAGGCAACAAGTGCACAACCGCGCTCATGCTTGCCTGCTCTTTGGGAAACGTAAGGGTCGCGCAGGCGCTTATCAATGCAGGGGCAAACGTGAATGCGCGTGATACGGACGGCAAGACCGCACTCAAGCTCGCCACAGAAAATAACCATTTCACGCTCGTGGCAATCCTCAAGAAGCACAACGCAAAAGAGTGATGATATTTATGGCACAAAAAGAAAAGAAGATTGGCGGGAAGCACAAACCTCCAACCGTTGGCAATGCATTTGGGCAAATGAAGGAAACTGCCCCATCGGCGCAACCTGTTGCACAGGATAATCCGTCACAGGTTGCACTGCCCCCAATCCAGGATAAGGCGGCATTAAACGAGGCGCTGCACCTTGCGGTTTTCGCAGATGACGTCCTGCTGGTGGGCAGGATGCTGAACCAGGGCGCCGATGTGGACGCCAGGGACGGCGAGGGAAACACCCCGCTCCTCTCGGCCGCCTACTTCCGCCGCCCAATGATAGCGTGCCTTCTCCTGGAGCGCGGCGCCGATGTCAATGCAAAATGCAATGGCGGCGCAACGCCGCTCATGAAGGCCGCCATGGACAATGATTTGTACCTGAACGTGCTGCACCTGCTCATTGAGAAGGGCGCGGATGCCAATGCAAGGGATGATTTCGGCTGCACCGCACTCATGTGGGCGGCAGGATGCGGCCGCGAATGGAACGCCAAGTACCTGATGGAGAAAGGCGCGGATGCAACCCTAAAGGCAAATGACGGCTCAACAGCAGTTTCCCTTGCAACTCCAAACTTCCCAAATATCGTCGGGATGCTGAAGCTCTATGGAGTAAAGGAATGATGATTATGGCAAAAACAATCAGCACACTCATTGACC
>CAILAH010000020.1 GCA_903832205.1 uncultured Microcaldota archaeon
GAAAAACCTCGGAAAAAGAAACCCTCGTGGGTTCTGGAAAAAGCCTAGGATCCGGGTTCAACGCACTTTCTTTGCGCGGCAAAGAACCTGCACTAAGAAAGTATGAAAATCCCGGCTGCCGCATAATTTTTCTAGTGCAGGTCTTTAGGCAGTTGTGGACGGCAGTCCACAATTTGCAACCGAAGGTTGCAACTCCCTAAAGAAGTGCTCCCGGCTGCCGCATTCTAATTTTCCGTTTTGGGGTTAGGTTTAATAATTTTGCTGCAAATGTATTCTTGTGAGGAATGATAATATGCAGGTACCTAGGTTAAATGAACTGAAAGGGTGGCGCGAGCGCCTTGGCATCACGCAGATGAAGGCGGCAACCTCCATTGGCATAACGCAATCATACCTGGCAAGAATAGAAAGCGGCTCTGCCAATCCCGGATATAAGTTAATCCTCAAATTATCCGATTATTATGCGCAGATTGAGGGCATGCCGGAAGATACGGTTGAGAATAAGTTTCATAAGGGCGTTGACTCAGTCGAGCCGCATGAGACCCTCGAGAGGGCGGCATCACTTATGAAGTGGAAAGGCTACTCCCAGCTTCCCGTAATCAAGGGCGGCCAGAACACGGGCTCCGTCACAGAAGCCATGCTGAGCGCCAAAATACACGGAGTGGGGAGGGATATTGCCATGAAAATGGCAGTTTCGGATGTGATGGGCACTCCCTTTGCCGAGGTTGACGAGAGGAGCCCGCTCTCGCTTGCTGCGGCAATGCTCAAGCACACCTCATTAGTGCTGGTGAAGAAGGGCCACAGGTATGAGGGCGTCCTCACCCGAAGTGACCTATTATAAAAACATTTTCCACTTTTTCCTTATTATAGCAAGGTATTTATACTTCTAATGACACATATAATATGGACATTCCATGGTACACAGCTTAATTACTTCAAAGGAGAAGGTCGATACAAGCAGACGAGATTTTATCCTGAAAATGCTCGGTGCAGCTGCGGCAGTAACACTTTGCACAGAAGGGCTTTCTGCCTGTGCTACTGCCCCTAAAAGACGAAAAATAGATATAGTATCAGTGCGCGGCAAAACAAAAGTGCCTGTTCCTGCAGAAGATCTTACAATTCCATCTGTGAGGCCAAAACTGATAGAACCCCGCTTAAGAAGGACGCTGGAAAACTGGCCAGTGCTTGACGAAGAAGGTGAAATGAGGGACTACGGGCTTCCAGGAGCGCCTGTTTGCAAGGAAACCGCTGGCTGCAGAACTGGCATCCTCAATTATCTTCATTATCTCAATATTGGGCGCAAGCCGGTTCTTCTTACTTTTGGTAGCCGGGGTTGCATCGGATGTGTAGATGAACTGGATCTGCTTAATGCAATACATGATAAATTCGGCGATAAACTTTTTGTAGTTGCAGTGTTTTTCGTTCAGCCAGTCGATTCAGATTTTTTTCCTTCTGATTTGGCACACACCAAAGACAGAATGATCGAAAAAGATGTTCGGTTTCCCTGGCGTTTGGACATTGATCCTTGGCACAGCGAATCACGTTCCATCTTCAACCTCATAGAAAACCCAAATTCGATACCGCGAAACGTGCTGC
The DNA here is from genome assembly GCA_903832205.1 of uncultured Microcaldota archaeon. Taxonomy (GTDB): domain Archaea; phylum Micrarchaeota; class Micrarchaeia; order CAILAH01; family CAILAH01; genus CAILAH01. Next base: position 1,594 of record CAILAH010000020.1, read on the forward strand.
TTACAAGAAATAAAAAGGGCGACCTCGAAACCGTTTATCACTGCACTGGGATTGGAAGAAACACTGAAAAAGGCGATACATTAACTCCTTTCATGGGAGCACTAGCCGAAGTGTTAGACCTCTAATTAAAAGATAAGAAATAGAAAAGGGAAAATCCCTGAAAACAAAGGCTTATTTAGACGAGGCTGATTTCGATGTGCACGGTATCGGGCACGCGGACGCGCATTATCTGCTTGAGCACCTTTTCGTCGCCCTCAATCAGGAGCAGGCGCTTATGTATGCGCATTTCCCAGTGCTCGTAGGTGTCCGAGCCGTCACCGCAGGGCGTCCTCCTCACGGGGAGCATGAGCCTCTTGCGCGGCAAAGGTATGGGTCCGCGTATTGGGACGCCGCCCATCTTGGCGATATCCACAATCTGCTTTGCCACACCGCTGACCTCTTCGTACGACTTTCCAACGAGCTTTATGCGTGCCGATGTCATCCAAATCCCTACTTCTTCTCCGTCTTTGCTGCCTCAATGACTTCCAGTACGACACCTGCGGCCACGGTTGCACCCATGTCGCGGATTGCGAACCTGCCGAGCGCCGGGAAATCTGAGTACTTTTCAATCACAATGGGCTTGAGCGGCTTAATCCTAACAATCGCAACGTCCCCTGTCTTAAGGAAGTCGGGCTTGCCTGCGGATTGGCCGGTCTTGGGGTCCTTCTTTTCCACGAGCTCTATGAACTGTCCCGCGAACTGTGCGGTGTGTATGTGGAACACGGGCGTGTAACCGACTGATATTGCAGTCGGGTGCTGTAGGACGACAATCTGTGCCTTGAATTCGGCAGCTATCTTGGGCGGGACTGCAGGGTCACCGAGCACGTCGCCCCTTCTCATGTCCTTCTTTTCAATACCCTTTATGTTGAAGCCGATGTTGTCGCCGGGCACTGCCTGCGTGATTTCCTGGTGGTGCATCTCGATCTTCTTAACTTCTCCTTTTGCACCTGAAGGCATCACAACAATGCTCTGTCCTGCCTTGAGCGTTCCCGATTCAACACGGCCCACCGGAACGGTTCCGTGGCCTGTGATGGTGAAGACGTCCTGCACTGGAATCCTCAATGGCTTGTCGACCGGTTTGGGCGGCACCTTGAAGTTGTCAAGAGCCTCGACTATGGTCGGGCCAGTGTACCAGGGTGTCTCAGTGCCCTTCTTTACGATGTTAATGCCGTTGTAGGCCGATATGGGGATAAACGGTATCTCGTCGATTTTGTAGCCGATGCCCTTAAGCATTGAAACTACCTGGGTCTTGATATCCTCAAACTTCACACGGTCGAAGTTCACCGCATCCATCTTGTTCATTGCAACGATGAACTGGGTGATGCCCAGCACCCTTGCAAGGAATGCATGCTCCTTCGTCTGTGGCTGTATGCCGTCCTTCACCGAAATGACGAGGACCGCCGCATCCGCCTGTGAAGCACCCGTAATCATGTTCTTAACGAAGTCCCTGTGCCCCGGGGCATCGATAATCGTGAATTGGTGTTTCTGCGTCTTAAACTCCCTGTGGGAGATATCGATGGTAACTCCACGCTCACGCTCTTCTTTCTGCGTGTCCATCACAAACGCGAATTCGAAGGTTGGCTTACCAATCCTCTCTGCCTCTTCTCTGAGCTTCTTCATTTCCTGCTCAGGAATTGCGCCAGTGTCGAACAGTATCCTTCCGACCGTAGTCGATTTTCCTGCGTCTACGTGGCCGATAAAGACGATGTTCATGTGCTCTAGCTTTGCCATTAGTTTTCACCTCTAAAGTGTGGTAGTATTAAAATACGTTAATTTTAAAAACCCTTTCAAAGAAGATGGCGGATTTGCGGTGATTCCAGGCTCAAAGCTCCTTTACGATGTCCACCCAGGGCGCTTTCAGGCTGTTTTTCTTGTCGCTTTCGCCCATTATGGTGTCGATGTCCGCAGCACTCTCGTGCAGCGGCTTGTTGGTCAACACCTCATAAATCTCCGTCTCCTTCCCCTTGTATTTCCTTAGTGCCCTTTCCGTGCAGTAATCCAAAAGCTCCGAATACATGTTTGCCTTGACTTTATCGTCCCCATAGCCCCTCTCCCTGAGCCTTTTCTCAAGGGATTTGATGGGTGTCCTCAGGATGATGAGCTTGTCAAGCGCAAGGTCGAATTCGCAGACGAGATGGCCCTCAATAATACAGTCCTGCGGCAGGGTTTGCAGCTCCCTTTTGAGCGCGGCCATGTTTACAATCATCGCATCGTCTGACGGGTCAATCTTGGCCCACAGCTTTTTTTCCTTTACAAGCGCGTTCACGTCGATGAGCGGGAACTTGTACTTCTCCGCAATATGCTTTGCAAGCGTAGTCTTGCCCACTCCTGGAACGCCTGTAATCCCGATTCTCATCGATATAGCATTTGAAAATGAGTTGTTATAAACCTTTTTATCGAGCTCTCGTCTTACCGGTGTGTTCAGCAAGATGGTAGCCGAGGTCGAATGCGACGATATATAATAGGTAGGATATTTCGAAGAATGCAAACGTGAGCGCGGTGATGGGGGTGATGAGGCGCGCCTCAAGCACAGTCTTCCTGTTGCCGGTTGCGGTGCCGCCCAAATCATGCAGCTTCTCATCGGCGAATGCTGCAATCAGGAACGCAACCAATATGGCGACATCAACTGTTGCGCCATTGTATCCGGCGTACACTGTGAGCGCAAGCACAACACCGACCGCAATGAAATGCTCAAGCCTGTCAATCTTGAGCGCGAGCGTATTGCCTATCACAATCCCGCCGATTTGCGAAATCAGCTTTGTGTTGAGCAGCCCGCTAATTCCGATTGCAGTGCCGTAAAGCAATCCCATCGGGATTGAGAAGAATAGCGATTTCTTTTTCCTTTCAGAATAGTCGTCCGCAACCTTGGTGAGAAATCCCGCAATGAACGCGAATATCAGATATATCATTTGGAGTCAGCCTCAAGCTGTTACGTAAAGCATTGCCATTGGAGTCAGCTCTCAAGATAGATTATGGATTTCATCAGCAGCTTTGCAACGGTCGCATCGCAGAAATGAAATCCCTCCTGCGGCCTGAGCTCGACGAAATCCAGCCCGATCACATTCTTTTCCCTGCAGATGTCCTCAAGAATCCTGTTTGCATCAAGCCAGCCCATGCCCCCAGGCTCCGGTGTCCCGGTTGCGGGCATTATTGACGGGTCAAGCGCATCCACATCGAACGTTATGTAGACATTTTCGCCCAAATCATGAAGTATTGCCTCACTGTCCCTATAGTTCGCGAGCACGTTGCTGAACTGCCTTGCGTTCTCCAGCTCCTCCTCGCAGCCGCTCCTTATTCCTGCATGCACGACGTTATGATTTTTGCTCGCCTCATAAAGCGCGCAGGCGTGCGACAATTTATTCCCGCGGTATTCCTCGCGCATGTCCATGTGCGCATCAATGTGCAGGATTGAAATCTCTTCCGGGAGCAGTGATAGTATTGGTATTGAAATGCTGTGGTCGCCGCCCACGCTTATGGGAATCTTTCCTTCGCCCATCACCCTTTCGACTGTCTCTTTTATCTTATCATAGGTGATTGGGTCAAGCGTTGCGAACTTAAAATCTGAGACGTTCGCTCCCGTATCAAAATCATACCTTTCCAACTCTTCGGACGCCCTGAAGATGGCCTGCGGCGCTTTTGCCGCGCCCGCGAGCCAGGACACATTTGAATCGTGCGGGATGGGCACAATCGCGTACTCTGCGTCTTCATACTTCACAGAGTCGGTGCCCATGAACTTTTTGCCGCCCATACATCTGTTTGCATCTTATTGTTTTATATGGATTGTGATGCGGCATCCAAATTATTACAGAGGGGGCAGCAGTGAGCATCGCCTCCTATTAATAGGATAAGGAAAAATTTTGCATGCCTGATTGTGCTTTCGCGAAGCCCCGCAATCACGATGCCTGCCTAAGGTCGTATTTTGTCAGGATGCCCAGTGAAACGAGGCCTGAGAGGAAGAGCACGATGCTCGATATGCATGTCTTGTCCGTTGCTGACGGCCCCTGGCTTTCAGTGTTGTTCACCAGTGGTGTTGTTTCATTGCCGCCCAGTTGGGTGTTATTCTGCCCGTCCGTACCCGCATTAACCGTTCCCGTGTTGGTGCGGCTGTAAACGAAAATGTTAACGCTCACGTTGCCCAAGTTGTCGTTATAATTTGCAACGGAATTTCCCTTTGGCTCATACATACCGAGCAGGAGCTTTCCCCTGTTTGAAGCGTATCCCTCCCAGCTGCTTCCAATGGGAATGACATCACCATCGCCGAACTTTCCCTCAAGGATGCCTGGCTTTAGTGTTGTGAACACGTTTGAAAGCCCATCGGGGCCGGTCTCGAACTGCGGCCTGGGGTCATACCTCCACTTTCCGGATGCGCTTATTGAAACATAATCGCCCGGCTCAACATAGAATGTTTCTGTCCATTCAACGTTCGCAGGAATTACAAAAGTGCTATATTTAATGAGTGTCATATTTGCGGGGGGTGAGGCAAACAGGAATGCAAGAGTCAGCAGCAGCCCCAGCGATTGAAGTGAAAACCTTGCCATGTTACCTAACTCTGCACAAGGATATTTAAGCCTAACACGGGTAATTGCTTCGGTGTAAATGATGGTTGAATATAAGACGTTGGACAACCTGGCAAAGGCTTTCATTGGGGAGAGCATGGCAAGAAACAGGTATACCATGTATGCCGGCATCGCAAGGAAGGAGGGCTACCTGCAGATATCCGATGTTTTCCTCCTAACCGCAGATAATGAGAAGGAGCATGCGGAATGGAATATGAGAATGCTTAACGACCTCGCCGCAAAGACCGGCATGAAAAAGGAAATCAAGGTTGAGTGGGGAGTGCCCCGCACAACGCTGAGCACAATTGAAAACGTGAAGGCCGCGATTGCGGGCGAGGATTACGAGTTCACCACGATGTACCCCGAGTTCGCGAACATTGCGGAGAAAGAGGGTTTTCCAGAGATTGCCAATAGGCTTCGCGCAATCGCAAAAGCTGAGGGCCACCACGAGGAGAGGTACAAGAAAATCCTTGACATCCTAGCAAACGGCTCCGTGTTCAAGAAGAACGAGAAGGTGCAGTGGGTATGCTCCAAGTGCGGCTATGTGCACGACGGCAACACGCCGCCCATAAGGTGCCCCTCATGCGACCACGAAAAGGAGTATTTCACGCTCAAGTGCGAGACATACTA
>CAILAH010000021.1 GCA_903832205.1 uncultured Microcaldota archaeon
ACCGTGCTATCAACAACCAGGATGGCGCCGTCCGCATCTTCCCTTATCGCTTTCAAATCAAAATTGTTGAGAAGAACGGAAGAGGGATTTTCAAGGATAATCATTTTTGTCCGGTCATTGAGATGCCTCTTTAGGCTGCCAAAATCACCGGGCGCAAGCAACTTGTGCGTTATCCCAAACCTCTTTACAATGTTTAATGTTCGGATAGTCCCATCGTAAACATCCGCTGCGCAAATGATGCCATCCCCTTTTTTTAGCGTTGATATTGCGGCGAACATTGCGGACTGGCCTGAGGAGAATGCCAAGCCGTGTTTTCCGTTCTCAAGCAAGGCAAGCTGATGTTCAAGCCCTGCTCTTGCAGGATTGCTTATCCGCGAGTACTCATCCGCCGGAGGTTTCTCCAAAGAGTCCCACCAAAAAGTTGAGGACAGCGAAAGGGATTTGACCACGTCGTTGTTTGTTATCATCGGCTATCACCAATTTTTATTCCTGGAGCCATTGCCAGCTTCTCCGGGTTTAATGTTGCTATCAAACGGTGCCTAAAGCAGACATTTTCAAAACGGTCTAAGCCCACATCGAGACGTTTTTCAATTATGGTAAGGCCATTTTGCTCGACCATTGTGCCAACATCCTTTGCAGGGCGGAAGAATTCAAAATCTGCGTTTGGGGTCACGAGAACGAAGCCTTGCCTTGTTTCTATAAGCAGCATGCCAAAACGCCTGCAGAAGTCCCGTATCTGTGACCTAAATCTCAGGCTAAGGTCTGAAACCTTGAATGATTCTCCCGGCTCAAAATCAAGAATGTTCAATCGCGGAATCCTTTTCAGGTGGCCCTCAACAGAAGTCCATCCGAGAAGCAGGATGCCGTCAATGGGGTCCAAGACCCTTGCAGTCTCACTCAGTATCGGCCTGTGCATTGCAAGGGGCGCGCAATTAAGCAGGAAGTCGTGGAACACTATTGAAAAAAAGCCTTCCGAAAAAGGCAGGCTCCTTGCATCTGCTTTTTGAAAAGAAAAATTAATTGAATTTTTAAGTGCGAGCCTCGAGCCCTCTTCCATGGCCTCCGTGCCCAGGTCTATTGCTGAGATTTCAACTGCTGAAGGGTCTATCTTTAAGTGCTCGGTTGCGAATTTTTGCATTGCTATAACATTAAACGGGGTAGAAAAACCATCGAAAAGCACTCTTAATTTGTTTCTTTGGCTCAAAACAGGTTTGTCTGCCCCATTCCAGAAATGCATCTCAGAAAAAATCTTAAGATTATGGATTGCTGTGGGTGTGGTCTGGTCAGTTTTATTCTCATCCGTAGCATCTGCGGAAACATAATGACCCAGGAATTTTTTTGAAAACGGGCTCTTTCCGGATTTTTTCTCCTTTGCATTATCCTTGATCGCGCTTTGCTGCCGTATGCTTACAATACTGCTCATGAAGAAGGCTTGGGGAGGGGGGCGGGATATACCTTCCGTAAGATTTACGGTAAGATGTTCAGGTTTATATGCTTTTTCCGTAAATTATACAATATGAAGGACGTAAAAGAAGGGGTTATCGGGCTCATAAAGACTGGATACTGCACGCCTAAGCTCTCGGCGATTGCGAGGAAGCTGGGCGTTCCGGTGACGACGGTGCAGTATAACATTAAGAGGCTTGAGGAAGAGGGCGTTGTAAGGGAATACAAGGCGGTGCTGGACCACTCAAAGATCGGGGAAGGGTTCTGCTGCTATGTTCTTGTGAGCCTCTCTCCGGACGAGTACGGGGACCCGGAGAGGATTGCGGACCTGCTTGCGCATTACCCGCAGGTTGAGAGCATTGACATAATTACTGGCGACTGGGAAGTGATACTCAAGGTGAGGGTAAAGGACATGGATGAGTATTACAAATTCATAAAGAGCACGGTGGCCAGAAAGGGAATTGTGAAAATAACCTCGCTGAGCTCGCTAAGACAGGTGAAGAACGAATTTATATTAAACAAGGGAAATATGAAAAAGAAAGGTGGGATGTAATTGGGAAAGGCATTCGTGATTTTTTTCCTGTTGTTGTTTGCTGCTGTTGTTACTGCAAGGGATTACTCGATTACGGGAGTAAATGAGGACATCACAATAGGCAGTAACGGAACGGCACATATTGTAGAGACTATTGGCTACGACATGTTTGACTGCGGCGGCTATGACGTGTATCATGAGCTATTTATTCAGAAGCCGCCTGGGCTTGAGATAAGCAATGCGAAGGGGCACTGCAGTGGCGCCGTGTGTGAGTTCAGGGTTGATGAGCCCGGCGTTTCGGTGAGCGGTGACAGGGAATTAATCAATGGGCTTCCGGACGGCGGGTGCGGAAAGGTCACTGCGGTTTTTGAGTATGACATAAAGGGGATTATGCTCTACCCCGATACGTCGCAATTCTTCTATAAGGTATGGGGCGACCAGTGGGACAAGCCTGCAAACGTGCACACGGAAATCCATCTGCCGGGCAATGCGCAGGACACAACCTACTATGTTCATTATGATTACTTCACGCTTAACCTGCCAAAATATTCGGCTGACGGGAATACGATTACGATTGATGCGCAGCAGCCAGCAAACAATATTCTCGAGATAAACCTGCTGATGCCGAAGGAGTGGTTCGGGAGCGGCGGGAACTATTATTACAAGAACGACATGAAAAAGGCAGACATCATTGCAGTTGAGAACCAGACAATGGCCGGGCTTAACTTGAAGCGCATTGCGGAGGTCGCCATGATTGCTTTTGTAGTGCTGTTTCTGCTGTTCCCTTTTGCGGTGATTGCGTTTTCGTATTTATTCTTTGGAAGGGAACTTTCACCAGAACAGGTCGGATATGTGGGGATTTATGAGCGTGAGCCGCCTGAAGGCATTGGGGCCGCGGAATGCATCTTCTTCACGACCATGGACGCGGATTACGACGGGACCGAGAAGGCGAGCGCGCTGTCCGCAACCATGATGGCGCTGGTGAACAAGGGCGCGTTTGAGGTGCAGGAGAGGAGAAAACCCGGGAGCAATAGTGAAAAGAAGGATGTTGTGTTTGTTGTTGAAACGCCGAAGGAAGCGCTCAATGATTATGAGCAGCAGCTGTTTGATTTCATGGGCAAGAAGGCTGTAAAAGGCGAGATAAACCTTAGGGAATTCGAGCAGGATGTTGCGCCAACGCAATCCTTCCTTAGTTTCACGAATAATTGGGTAATCGCGATCAAGAAGCACATAAATGTGAGCAAATATGCGGACCTGAAGGGATACAAGATGGCGCAGGGCCTTATCATGGGGCATATCGTTTTGCTTATGCTCATGTTCTGTTTGATTGCCAGTTCTGATATTGAGTGGCTGAATATGGGCGTGTGCGGCATCGGAGGGCTTGATTTGCTGCTCATGGGGCTTATCAACGCAAGAAAATACTGGTTCGGAAGATGGACTAAAGAGGGAAGGGTGCTCAACCTGAAATTCGAAAACTTCAAGAAATACCTTGCGGACTTCAGCGCGCTTGAGGAGCACCCGCCGGAGAGCATAAAGCTCTGGGATTATTACATGACCTATGCCGTTGCATTGGGCGTTGCGGAGAAGACCATCGATGCGATGAAGAAAATAAGACCGACCTGGGTACAGCAATCGAGTGCCGCGCCCGTTTATACGAACTATATGATTTACAGGTCATTCAACAGCAGCTTCACGCCAACCTATTCCGCGAAAAGCCACGGTGGAAGTGGTGGATTTAGTGGTGGAGGGGGATTTGGCGGAGGGGGAGGATTCGGCGGTGGAGGAGGAGGAGGAGGAGGAGGCGCCCGTTAGTTTTCTCTACCTCTCTGGTTAGCCTATTTTTTCAAACGTGATTTTGCAAATGCTCCCAGCCCCAGTACGCTGAGGAGTATGGCCGCTGAGCCGCAGCATCCGCTGCTTGAGCTGCTTGGATAGCTGCTGGAGCTGGTCGTTCCCGTGTAGGCGCTTGTGCAGCAGTTGTTGCTCTGCTCGCACTGCACAACATACTGCCAGTCTGAGGGCTGCTGGACTTCACATGACTCATCACTGTAGGAATATGAGCCGTCGAAATATGAGCAGCAGGATGCCGCGCAATCGGGATCCTCAACCTGGCTGGAAGGGCACGTGAAAGTGCCCAAGTCAGTGGTGGCTGCAAAAGAAAGAGATGCTAAAACGGCAAGCGCAAGAAAGATTGCAGTGAGTTTCATATTTGCATTTCAGAGTGATTGTTTATTAGTTTTCTGTGTGGGGCGCACGGTGAATAGTGTTGGAAGTAATATACATAGCTAATTCGTTTTTGTTTTGTTCTCTCCCACGTTTTTTATCCTGTTCCTTCGCTTCACCGCGTTATCAATGAGGAAAAGGAAGAGGGGCGCGGGCTTTTCCAGGCGGCTCTTGAATTCGGGATGCGCCTGCGTCCCGATGCCAAGGCCGTTGGGCCATTCAACCATCTCAACAACGCCGGAATCCTTGTGCCTGCCCGAGATTACCAGGCCGTGCTCCTCGAAATCATGCACGAACTCAGGATTAACTTCGTAGCGGTGGCGGTGCCTCTCATCAACAAATTCGGAGCCGTAGTAGCCGTTGGCGGTTGTGCCTGGAGTGAGCTGCATTGTGTATGCGCCAAGGCGCATCGTGCCGCCCTTCTTGTCTATGGATTTCTGTTCAGGAAGCAAGTCTATGACAGGATGCTTTGTCTCGTTGTTGATTTCTGAGGTGTGCGCATCCTTCCAGCCGAGCACGTTGCGCGCATATTCCACGACCATGAGCTGCATGCCAAGGCAGAGGCCCAGATAGGGGATGCTGTTGGTGCGCGCATAATTGATTGCCGAGATTTTTCCCTCAATGCCGCGCTTGCCGAAGCCTCCCGGCACGATTATCCCGTCATATTTTGAAAGGGCGGAGGGGCCGCTCTCCTCAAGCTGGGCGGATTCGATAAAATCAATCACTGGCTTGACATCATAATGCGCCGCGGCATGAATTATGGATTCGTAAACGGAAGCGTAGGCGTCTTTTGTTGAGGTATATTTGCCCACGAGCGCGATGTGCACCTCTCCTTTTGATGGTGAGATTATACGGTTGACAAGCGTGTTCCAGGACGTGAGGTCTGCGGGCGACGGGTCAATGTCGAGCTTGGAAGAGATTGCCCTGGTTATGCCCTGGTCGTTCAGGACTCTCGGAAGCTCATATACCGTGCTTACGGTCGGATCATCATAGACGAATTCAGGCCTGAGGTTTGCGAACAGCGCGATCTTCTCGATGGATTCCTGGTTGAGCGGCTCATCCTCCCTGCATACGATTGCATCCGGGCGGAGCCCCATGCTCTGGATGAGATGGTTTGCGTGCTGTGTCGGCTTTGTCTTCGGCTCGCCCTTGCTCAGGCTCGGGACGCGCGTGAGTTGGATTGTCATGAAGTATTTCTCTTCATAGGACAGCTGGCGGATTGCCTCTATAAAATAGGAATTCTCGAGGTCCCCAACCGTGCCGCCGACTTCGATTACCACAAAATCTGCGTTTGCCTCGTCGCCCAGCCGGCGTATCCAGTCTTTGAGCTCGTCTGTGAGATGGGGGACTATCTGGACGTCGCGGCCGAGGAAGCGGCCCTCGCGCTCCTTCTGTATGATGTGCTGGAATATCTTGCCGCCGGTAATGCTGGAAAACCTTGTCATGGGCACGTTGATGAAGCGCTCATAGGTGCCGAAATCCATATCGACTTCCGAGCCGTCATCCAGGACGAAGACCTCGCCGTGCCTGAATGGGTTCATGGTGCCGCAGTCGACGTTCAGGTAGCCGTCCATCTTGAGGGGAATTGCCTTGTAGCCCTTGAGCTGGAGAAGCTTGCAGATTGATGCCGTGAGTATTCCTTTGCCAAGGCCGGACATTATAGAACCGAGAACTGCGATATATTTCCGTTGGGTTGGTGCCATGGGTATCGAACATATTACAATAAGAACAATAAATAGGTATTTCGGCCTTCCAAAAAGTTCAAGTATTAAATATGTTGTTAGGGTAAAATTCCTCATGCGTTTCAAGTTTGCGCTCCTGTTTCTGCTTGCGCTATTTGCACTACAGTTCGCGGCCACTATTAACATCGATTTCTATTACGGCGTCGGCTGCACGCACTGCGCAGCAACGGAGAAGATTTTTGAGAAGATGGGAAATGATTATCAGCTCAACATTACGAGATATGAGGTTAACCAGGACGCTGTAAACAGACAAAGAATGTTTAATGAATACGAATATTTTAACGTAAGCATTAGCCAGGGCGGCGTGCCCACAACGGTTGTGCAGGGAAAGGCGTTCGTGGTCGGGGAGCTGACGGAAGAGCAATGGAAGGAGCTGTTTGATGCGGCATGCAACGAAACCACCTGCCCCGTGGGCGTGATAACGCAGAAGAATTTCACACTTATTCAGGAGAAGGACAGCGCGTCAGCGATAACGTGGCCGGTCCTGATCGGCGCGGCAATCGTGGATTCAATTAATCCGTGCACAATTGCAATAATGGTGATGCTCATAAGCACCATACTTTACTCAAAGGGGAGGAAGGAGGCACTCATTGCAGGATTGATGTTCTCAATCACTATTTTCATCATGTACATGCTCTACGGCATCGGCATAATGAAGGCAATTACCACATTTGAGATAAGCCAGATATTCTATACGTTCGTCACTGTTGCGGCACTTCTTTTGGCAATAATGGAATTCTATGCATATGTGAATTACAAGCCAGGGTTTTTTGCGGTGGAGATGCCCGTTTTCCTGAGGCCCTATGCGCACGATATTATTGAGAAGGCGACCACTCCCTGGGGGATTGTGATGGCCGCGGTTTTCTGCTCCCTATTCTTGCTGCCGTGCTCTTCGGGCCCTTACCTGATGGTGCTCGGGCTGATTGCAAAATCGGCAACGCTGCAGACCTTAACCTATCTTGTGGTTTACAACCTGTTCTTCATTCTACCGATGGTTACCATAGCGTTCCTGGTCTATTTCGGGAAGACCACCATTGAGAACGTTGGGGAAATGAAGGAGAAATATATCAGGCAGATACACCTGGTTTCCGGCGTAATATTGCTGCTGCTGTTCTTCGTGATGCTCAATGAGCTGCTGAAAATAGTCTAATCTTTTGCCTGTGCCCATTGTGCACAATTACTTTATCCCCAGTTTTTCCCTTTTGCTGAATTCGAACACTGCTGCATAGGCAAGCGTTGAAAGGCCATACATAATTAGGAGCAGGCGCAGGTCTGGTATTATGAAATACAGGATGATTCCTGCGATGCCGCCGAGCACGCGACCGAGCGTAAGAAACACCTCGCGGCCATACATCGCCTTTGCGGCATCCTTGGTCTTCTCGTAAAGGAGCGTTGTTGGGAATGGGCCGAGCAGTGTGCTGAAGAAATTAATGAAAATCACGAAAATAAACCACCAGATGTAATCGGGCGCAAACGCTGAAAGTATTACTGAGAGCGAAAGTGCGCCGATGAAGAGTAGGATATAATTCCTGCGGCTGCCGCTTGCATCTGACCTCCCGGCAAATATTAATGAGAGCAGGATGGAGATTAGTGCCGTAAGCGAAAGGAAAATGCCGAACGCCTCAGGCGTGGGAAAGAACTTATAGGAAATCAGGCCGATTACGCACCACATCATCCCAAAAAATCCCTCGATAATGATAAGTGTGCGGAAGCCCTTTATGTGCGATATGCAATCCTTTACGTTGAAGCTGAATCCCCTGTCTTTAAGCAAAATAAATATCAGCGGAAGGGAAATGAACAGGAGGGCGGTGGCGCCAGCATACATGAAATCGTAGCCGAGGCGCTGGGCTATGAGCCCCGCAATAAACGGGACGATTATGCTCGCCAGGGACATGAGTGCGAAATAGATTGAGCTGTTCGTGGCTGCCTTTTCGGTCTTTCTCTCAAACCACAATATGTTAAAGGGGACCCAGACGAGCGCCACCGATATGCCAGAGATTATTGCGAATACCGGGCCGCCGAGCGCTGCCCCGAGAAAAACAAATAGGAGATAGCAGAGTGCGCGGATGAGTATCCCTGTGAGCATGCCTAGATGGAGGGTAAATTGGCGAAGAAGTAATAGAAACGGCAGTGGCGACAGGAAGAAAAGGAGATAAAACAGGAGGACCTGCATCACGGAATAGCCGGAACTCATGAGATAGGGCGTCCATAATGCCCCGCCGAGGCTGAGCGCGACATTCCAGATTATGAAAAGGGCCATGATGTTTATTGCCTTTTGTTTTACCGCGTGCCCATTTACTTGCTTTATTTGCCTATTCATCGCCATGTGTTTGCCCGTTCCTTGCTTCGCCATGCAATCACTGTTTTTTATGCGCCCATGGCATCTCTAAAATGACCTTGCCGTCTACAATCAGCTGCGCCTTGCCTGTGGAGAGGCGCAGGTGCTTCAGTTCACAGTTGCGTATCTTGTATTCCTTGTACTGCTCCCATGTGAGGCCGAAGAGCGCTGAGAGCAGCGCCCTGTAGACGCCCCCGTGCGAGAAAATGATTATGGATTGGCTGTGATGGGAATGATACTTCTCATCTATGAAGCCTTTTATCCTCTCAACGAACTTTTCCCGGGATTCGCCTTTCTCCGGGAATAATGATGAGTGCGCAGATTTCATCTTTTCATATTCAAGATAATGCTCGCCCTCAAATATGCCATAGTTTCTCTCCATCAATCGGTGGTCGTGCGTGAGCTTGTGCTTATTGTCGCCCAGTATAATTTCTGCGGTATGCATTGCCCTTCGGAGCGTGCTTGAGTAGGCTGCGTCAAAGACTAATGCGTCAACCTTGTTTTTTGAATTTATGGCTTCGGCTATCCCGGTTTCGTTTAGCGGGATGTCGGTCTGGCCCTGCATTTTTCCTGCGGCGTTCCAGTCGGTCTGGCCGTGCCTAATGAAGTATATGTCCATCGTGCTAATTCAGGCGGGTTCTAAATAAAAGGATTGTGCCTCTGTGAGAGGGCGCGGGCATGGGGGCGGTGAATGTGCTGCCAGATTACAGGTGCTGCCTAAGCTCCTTCGTAAACTTGGGGATGTTTTTCCTATAGCCGCCGCTGAAATAGCTTATGTGCGAGATGGAAAGTGTTGCAACCGGCTGCTTGCCGCACAGGTACGCCATGTCCTTGAATGCTTTTTTTGAGCCGAACCCGCCGCCGGTACAAAACAGCGCCACCTTGTTGAACTTGTGCTTCAGCCTTGTTATGTAGGCCTTTACCGGAAGCGACATTGCGCTTGCCCAGATGGGCGTGCCGATTACTATTAGGTCATACTGGGAGGGGTCTTTCTGCGGCATCTCAATGTCCGCAAGCTTGTTCAAAAATACGTCTTTTCCCGCGCGGATTGCCCCAAGCAGGCCCGACCTATTCTTCTTATCCTCAATCTTTTCCACGTCCGCGCCAATCTCTTTTGCGATGGCTTCTGCTGCCGCTGCTGTTGTTCCGCTTCTAGAATAATAGGCAACAAGCACTTTTGCAGGCATGGCTAGTTTAGAATGCGCCGTATATATAAGCGTTTTTCAAAATAGGGGCAGTGCGTATTTATTTGTGGGGCTTGGCCTTACTTTGTTTAATTGTGCGCCTGGCCTTTGTGTTTTTTCCAATCTGTTGGGAGGCGGCCTTTAGCGCCTTGAGGGTGAAGGGCTCGATGTCCCTTGATTTGAGCGCCTTGCTGAAATCCATCCACACGTACTCCTGCCCCTCGTCGTTGAGTTTTACCTTGTTGGGTGTTTTTGTGTGGCAAATGTAATCGAACATTATGAAATGGCGCTTTTTCCAGAACGCGGGGTCGTGGATGAACTCGTGGGTTATCACGTGGCTAAGATTGTGGACATCGAGGTTTGTTTCCTCTTTTACCTCGCGCACAAGCGCATGCTCGGCGCTCTCGCCAAGCTCGATGTGCCCGCCGGGAATGCTATACTTATTGTTCCATTTGTGGGAGCGCATGAGAAAGATTTGCTTTTTCTCGTTGAGAATGATTGCGCCAACGACAGGCTCGGGAAAATACTGGTGCTCCTTCACGAATTGGATTGCGTCGAGGAGGCCGTAGGCGTAATCCGAGCAGCCGAATGAGGTGAAGTAGTCACCCTTGCTGAAGTAGTGTTTAGCGTCTGAATAATATTGTTCTGCAAGCTCGTACTGGATTTTAAAGTTTGCAGAGAGCTTTTTGCTTTTCTTAAGGTGCTTTTTCAGCTGGGAAATGCTTTTTTTCGCGCGGGCCATTTCGCTTAATGCCATGCTAATGTAAGGCAAACGGGTAATATAAAAGCGGTGTAAGGGGGCGCGTGTCCGCGGCAAGCTTTCGGCAGAGCCGAAAGATGCGCCATTCGCGTTTGCGAATGTGCGAGCGGACTACTGGGGGTGAGAGGGCAAGCATTTTGCCTGTAGCAAAATGATGCGTCATTTTCGCGCAAGCGAAAATTGACGGGCAGATGCGCCCCTCTTAAATATAAATGTTCAATTTCTCAATCCTAGCATATGCTTACCATAGCGGACCTTAAGAAAAGGATGGGCGACAAGGTCGCGGACGTCGAAAGGGTAATGCTAAAGGTAATGCCGGAGAGGGAGCCGAAGAGCGTATATGGCCTGGCCTGGGATTTCCTAAACAGGGGCGGCAAGAGAGTGAGGCCGTATCTGCTGCTGACTGCGATTGAGGCGTTCAACGGCAAGCCGCAGGATGCCCTGGAAGTGGCTGCAGGGGTTGAGATATTCCATAACTTCACGCTTGTTCACGATGATATTGAGGATAATTCTGAAATGAGAAGGGGCAAGCCATGCTTACACATTACGCACGGGGTGCCGCTTGCAATTAATTCGGGCGACGGGATGTTCGCGCATGTATTCAGGGCGCTTAGCCAGTCAAAGCTTACCCCGGCACAAAAAGACAGGGTGCTTGGAATGTTCGCAGATGCGTTCATCGGCGTGGTGGACGGACAGGGATACGAGATTGACTGGATAGAGAATAACAAATGGGGCATTTCAGAAAAGATGTACTTGGATATGGCCGGCGGAAAGACTGGGGACCTGATGGCCGCATGCACGAGAATCGGCGCATACCTGGGCGGCGCAAGCGAGAAAGAGATAGAGGAGATGAGGCTATTCGGGTATGAAATCGGGCTTGCATTCCAGATACAGGACGATGTGCTGAACCTGGTTGGGGAAGAGGAGAAGTACAAAAAGGAGATTGGCGGGGACATAAGAGAGGGGAAGAGGACGCTTATGGTCATAAACGCCCTTGAGAAATTGGATAAGAAAAGAAAGGAAGAGCTGGTCACGATTCTTGCAAAAAAGGAGAACACGCAGGAAGAAATACAAAACGCAATTAAGATGCTGGCTGATTGCGGCGCGATTGATTATGCAAAAGAATATGGGAACAGATTAGTTGATAGGGCCAAGGCGAGGCTCAAGGTGGTTAGGAATGCGGAAAAGAAGGAGGAGCTTGAGCTTCTTGCAGATATGTTCGTGAAGAGGGAAACCTGATGCTATTTATCTGGAGGGATGATTGATGCCCAAGGAATACTCAGCCGTTGTCACAAACGTGATTGGGTGGGCAGAGGGCCTGAAATCCATCTACATTAAGTTTGAAGGGGAAAAGATGCAATTTCTGGCGGGGCAGTATGTGATGCTTAGCGCGGAGATTGACGGAAAGAAGGAAAACAGGGCGTACTCAATTGCTTCGACGCCGCTGGATGAGGAGCTGGAGATTGTTTACAGAGTGGTCGGGCCGTTTACCAATTATATGAATGGGCTTAAGATTGGCGATAAGATAAAGGTCGTGGGGCCGTTCGGGCATTTCACGCTGGAGCAGGCGAAACAGAGGAATCTGGTCTACATTGCAACGGGCACGGGAATCTCTCCGCTGCTCAGCATGGTGATGGGGATACACAAGAGCAACAGCTGCACGCATTTTGAGTCGCTTGTGGTTCTCTACGGGACACGATTTGAGAACATGCTCGTGCATAGGAAAGAGCTTGAGGAGCACGAGAAGAACTGCAAGAACTTCAAATTCTTCCCGGTATTGAGCAGGGAGGAGAAATGGAGCGGGAAAAAGGGGCATGTGCAGGCCCATGTGCTGGAAGTTGTAAAAGAAAATACCGATTATTTCGTCTGCGGGCTTCCTGTGATGACCGACGAGGTTGAAAAGATACTGCTTGAGAAGGGAGTAGGGAAAGAGAATATTCATCTGGAAAGGTACTAGCTTTTTTTAAGGGAAGATGCAGAAAAGAAATCATAAAAATTAAGAAAGAAAAAGGAGATTGTGTTATTTCTTAGCTGGCTTGTCCGGTTTTTCAGGTTTCTTTAGAACATCCGAATGGCCAATGCCCCTGATTGCCTGGAGGACCTCAACCGGCAGCATCACAACGATTGTGTTGCTCTGGTCGGCGGAGACATCAGAGATTGTCTGCAGGGTCCTGAGGTGCAGTGCGCCCGGGCCTGAAAGGTTTAAGGCCGCCTTCCTCAGGTTGTCGGATGCTTGGAGCTCTCCGGCCGCCATGATGATTGTTGCCCGCTTTTCCCTCTCGGCCTCCGCCTGCCTTGCCATTGCGCGCTTCATGTCTGCAGGCAGCTCAATGTCCTGTATTTTTATTGCGGTAATGTCAATGCCCCACTCGTTCGTCTCCTTATCGACTATTGTTTCAATTTCCGTTGCAATTTCCTCGCGTTCCGTGAGCACGAAGTCCAACTCCTTGTTGCCGATGACGTCACGGAGTGCGGTTTGGCCGTACTGGGAGACGGCATACATGTAGTCCTCTATCTTAAGGATTGCCGCCTGCGGGTCTTTAACCTTGTAATAAATCACTGCATTAACGCTGACTGGCACGTTGTCCTTGGTCATGACCTCTTGCTTGGGAATGTCGACTGTTTTTATCCTCATGTCAACAGTACGCACGGAATCTATGATCGGGACCACTATGTTGAGGCCCGGCCCAAGTAGCCTGTTGAAGCGGCCGAGCCTGAAGACGATTGTGCGCTCGTACTCAAATACCACCTTGAGCGACATCAGCAAAAGTATTATTGCGATAACTCCCAACGGGAATAGGCACGTCATGCTTAAACCCAACGCTTCAAATTCACCAGCCATATTTTACACCGAATAATATAATCGAGAAATAGATTATAAAACATTGTGATTTCGGCGGTGGGTGCGGATGAAGGCAGCTAGGGAAAAATGCTGGGACCCGCCTAGGTTTTTGGCTTTGCCTCCGTCATGTTGTTTATGGCCATGTATTCCTTGTAAGTATCAAGCTCATTGCGCGAGCTTACTATGAGGTTTGCCGAGCAGTTTGGGCCCGGATACCACTGCCTCTTTGGCGACGGCTCGGAGCGCTGGAAGGTTGTGCCGTTTTCAGATATGTAGTCGCACGCAATGTCCGCGGCGGACTGCTGGTCAACATAAATCTCGAGCACGTAGTCTCCTGCGGGCAATTTTTCTTGGGGAGTTTTGCGCCTGAGAATTGAGAGGGCGCCCCAATCCGTCGGGACACGTATGAAAGAGGTGCTGAAATTCATCACGCTCTCGGTTGAGGGCGTGCCGTTAACGATAGGATAAATGAAATAGTATAGTGTCGCGTTTGGTGAGAGCATTATGGTTTGCCTTGGGAATATTCCCACGGAAAATATTTCTGTGTCTGCGTCAAAATGCAGTTTTGTGCCGTAGGTGCGCTTCTCATATATGCTCGTATAGTTTTCAACATCCAAGAGGAGCTCGTCTTTCCTGCAGTAGGATGTGTTGGACGTGTTGCATTCGTAATAGGAAGTCTTGTTTGTTTCTTTTATTACGCCCACGTAGTTGCCGTAGGGCAGGATGTGTGTGGAAGTCGAGAGGAAATCGTTGGAGATGTTTGTGTCCGTGTAATTCTTCGTGTCCTTGAGGAAAATCGTTGCGGTTATATTGACATTGCCGTCATTTGTTGCCGGGACATCATATTGCCTTGTCTGGCTTCCTGAAAGCGGCTGGGATAGGGCGTCTTCGCCGTTCACCCTGATGTGCAGCGTGTATTCCGCGGTTGGGTCGTCAGAAACGGTTGAGATTTTCACTGGGAATTTTGAGCCCAAAACAGGCACTGAAGTGTTTGCAAGGGTAATGGCGCTTACGCTTATGTCCACTTTCTTTGCTGTTGGCTCAATCGGCGGGTTGATGCACCCTGCCAAAAGGATGAATAGGAATAACGCGGATAATGCGAATAACGGCAATTTTCCCATGACTCATGTTTATCCCTTTGGATTATATAAAGTTTCATTTCCCTAATGAAAGCCATGGGAAAGAAGGAATTGAGGGAAGAATTCGCCACTAATTACGAGAAATACTACAAAATCCCGTTCTTTGAAAAGTACGGGTTCAAAAGGATGCTGTGCACTTCGTGCAAGAGGCATTTCTGGAGCATCGGAAAAAGCGATACCTGCGGTGACGCGAGCTGCGAGCCCTATTCTTTCTTCAAGAAGAACTGGAAGAGCGGGGATTATATCGGGATGTGGAAAAAGTTCGAGAAATTCTTCAAGGAAAACGGCCATACTTCCATCGCCAGGTATCCGGTGATTGCAAGGTGGAGGCCCGATTTGTACTTTACAATCGCGAGCATCGTAGATTTCATGCGGCTCGAGCAGGGGAAGGTCGTGTGGGAGTATCCCGCCAACCCGCTGATTGTGCCGCAGGTGTGCCTCAGGTTCCCTGACATACCAAATGTGGGCATTACGGGAAGGCACCACACAAGCTTTATCATGGCGGGGCAGCACTCGTTCGTTGACGGAAAAAAGGGCGCCTACTGGAAGAATGAGTGCATAGAGTATAATTTCAGGTTCCTCACGGAAGTGCTTAAAATACCGAAAGAGGAATTGAGGTATAAGGAGGACGTGTGGGCAATGCCCGACCTCAGCTCGTTCGGCCCGTGCATTGAGACGTTTGCGCGCGGCGTCGAGCTTGTGAACTCCGTTTTCAGTGAATATACCAAGGATGCTGGCGGGGTCAGGGAGCTCGACATGAAAGTAATCGATGTCGGGTGGGGATTCGAAAGGCTTGTGTGGTATGATTCGGGCGCGCCCACCAGCTATGATGCGAGCCTTGGCTATGCGGTCGAGTGGATGGTCAAGAAGAGCGGTATAAAATACGACAGGGAATTGCATTTGAAATATGCCGCGGTTGCGGGAAGCCTTGATTTCGACGACGTGCAGGATTTGCATGCGGCAAAGAAAGAGGTTGCGAAGAAGATAGGCGCCAGTGTTGAGGAGCTGGAAGAGAAGCTTGCGCCCATCGAGGCAATCTATGCCGTTGCAGACCATACAAAGACGCTTGTGTTCGCCCTGGCGGACGGGGCGCTGCCGAGCAATGTGGGCGGCGGATATAACCTGAGGGTTGTGCTCAGGAGGGCGCAATCGTTCATAGACAAATATGATTTCCCATTTACGCTTGAGGAGGTTGCGAACCTCCATATAGATTATCTTAGGCCGCTTTTCCCTGAGCTTGCCGATGCAAAGGCGGCCATGGGCGATGTGTTCGGGCTTGAGATTGAGAGATACCATACAACCGTTGAGAAAGCGAAGAAGAGGGTATTGGAGCTCGCAAAGAAAGGGAAGATTACGGATGAGGTGCTCATAAAGGAGTACGAGTCAAACGGCGTGACGCCGGAGATTATTGCCCAGGCAGCCAAGGAGGGCGGGATTGCGGTGGATGTGCCCGAGGACTTCTACGCAAAGCTTACGGAGCAGCATATCTTCGGGGAGAAAGAGAGGAAGGAGATTGTGTTCGACCCCGCGGGCCTGGCAGTAACCAAGCCGCTCTACTATGAGGGATATGTTGAGTCGGAAGGCAAGGTCATCGCGCTGCAGAAAAATGCAGTGGTGCTTGACCAGAGCTGTTTCTACCCGGAAGGCGGGGGGCAGAGGCACGATGTCGGCAAGATTGATGGGGTGGAAGTGATCGCGGCATACAAATTCGGCGGCGTCATTTTCCACGTCGTTAAGGATATCGGCAAGTTCAAGATTGGGCAGAAAGTGAATTGTGCCGTTGATGCCGAGCAGAGGATGGCGCTCATGAGGCACCACACGGCGACGCATATTATGGGCGGCGTGTGCAGGGAAGTTCTTGGCAATCACGTGTGGCAGGCGGGCGCGCATAAGGAAATTGACAAGGCGACGCTGGATGTAACGCACTACAGGAACCTAACCGGTGAGGAAATTAAGGAGATTGAGAGAAGGGCGAATGATGTTGTCCTTGCCGCCATTGATGTTGAGATCAGGGAATATGAGAGGGGGGAAGCGGAGAAAAAATTCGGGTTCGGGCTCTATCAGGGCGGTGGGTCGCCAGGAAAAATGGTGCGCGTAATCAGGGTCGGGAACCTGGATGTGGAAGCGTGCGGCGGCCTGCACGTTGAGAATACTGCGCACATTGGGCTTATCAAGATCATAAAGAGCGAGAGGATACAGGACGGTGTTGTAAGGCTGGCGTTCTGTGCGGGAAAGCCCGCAATCAGGAGCCTGCAGGAAATGGAGAAAGTTGTTGAGGATGCGGGAGCGGTGTTCTCGGTTACCGGTGCGGACTTGCCAAAGACTTCCGAGAGGTTCTTCAGGGAGTGGAAAGAGCAGTCAAAAAGGATTGAGAAGCTTGAGGAAAATGTGGCCAAGAGCGAGGCAAAGCGCCTTGACGGCGTGGTGGAGGTTGACCTGGATAGGGGAGTGATGGGCAAGGTTGCAAACGAAATCGCCAGGTCTTCCGAGGCAAAGTGGGTCGTCATGGTCAATAGGGAAGGGTTTGTTGTGGCGGCCGCAAGCAAGAGCTCTGGAAAAAATGCCAGGGAAGAGATGGATAGGGTATTCAAGAGCAAAGGCAAAGGGAGCGGCGGCGGAAGCCCGCAACTGGCCATGGGCAAAATCTAAAGATTCTTCTTTTTTCGTTTCTATTACAGTTCTTTGGATTCTTCCTTTCCTGTAATCTTGCCGAAAATGTAGGCAATGTTTTTCCAGTGGGAACCCTCCCAGTAGGCCTTGTTGCATTTGGGGCAGAGCCAGAATTTGCTCGGCAGCAGGAGGACATCCGGCGGGACGTGCGTTGCGGCCTCCTCCCTTGTTATTTGATTCAGCTCGACGTTGCAAAGCGAGCAGCGGGTGTGTTCTGGAAAAGGGAGCTCTATCTTAAGCTCGGTGATAATCTGCTTCAGCTGTTCTTCCGGGCCGACACTTACTATTAGAAGGCATTTTATTTTCTTGGCCTTGCACCTTTTAATAAGCTCCACGTCGCGTGTCACCAGGATGCGTTTTTCCTCTTTTGCCTTATCCATTAGTTCGCTATCATCGCGAGGATGAAAATACTCTGTGTCTACGCCGAAAATGCGAAGTAGGTTTGCAGTGCTTTTTAGCATTTCATCAAGCAGGAGCTTCATTTGGCAACACCATCAGTGAATAGCGGGCAGTCTGTGACAAGCGATTCAAACTCCCCGCCTTCGCCTGCAATATTTAGGCCGTATTTCTTATTTAGCTTAACAAGCGCGTCCATGTCCTTCTCGCTAATCTCCCGGTTTAGCCAGGTTTTGTCCAATCCCTCGGCGGCAACCGAAGTGAAAATGAATTTGAAGCCGTCCTTTATCAATCTGCGCATGTGCATCTCCTGGTCGATGTGCCAAAGCGGCGAGAACACGCGCACGCCCAATTTATCGCAGATGCGCTCAATGCGCATGCGCTGGTAGTCTGAATATAATGCGCCGGTGATGACGCCCTCTATTCCGTGCTTGGAGATGGCTTCCTTGATTGCTGCCTCAAGGTCAACGAGCTCTTTCTCCTTCTCGCCAGAGGTTTTTTGTGAAATGAGCGGGAGCTCCATCCTGCGGGCGTGCCCATCAACCGCATCAATCTGCGGCGTGTGGTACATGTAGGAGTCCTTATTGGTGCTTTTTATTGTGATAAGGCAGCGAACGTCGTAGTTGCGCATCTTCATCAGGTAAAGCGCATATGCGCTGTCTTTTCCCCCGGTATATAGTGCGGCGAGTGGAATGTTCTTGGAGTAATGCTGGCTTAGGAGCGCATTGATGTTGGTCTTGTTTTTGGCTGCCAGCTTTCGCAGCAGCTCCATTGATTTTGCACCGTACTGTGCCGCTTTTTTGGGGCGGTTCCAGAATTTCTCGTCTAAATTGTAATGCTCTTTCAAGATGCGGCGCAAAATTGCCTTGTTTGTGAGAAGCGGTTCTGGAAGGGAGAGGGATGATTGCAGCAGCGCAACATCGAGGAAAGGCACCCGCAACTCAATGCCATTGTGCATCGTTATGCAATTGTCCCTGTAAAGGTCGCGCTCATAGATGGAGCGAAGAGAGCTTAGCTGCTCGTTATGGATGTTGGATGTGATGGCTGCGATGTTGTTGCTGCCGGCAGGCGCCCTTATTCTGAACCTTGCATAGCCTGCGAAGATGTCATCCGCGCCAAGGCCGGAGTAGAGCACCTTTACATTATCCCCGGAGGCGCGCTTTGCTGCGAAATAGAGCGGGATTGCAACGCCCACCTTTACCGAGTCGCAGGAATCTATTGCGCTGCAGATGTTGTGAAGCTCGCTTGAGAGCATCTCTTCGGTTATTTCAATTTCTACGTGGCCAAAGCCGAACTTGCGCGCGAAATCTCTTGCATATTTAATGTCTTCAGAGCTTTTACCGGAATAGGCAGTGTAGAGGGTAAGCTTGGTTCCTTTCTCTGCCAGGCGGAGCGCAAGGAATACCGAATCGATGCCCCCGGAAAATAGTATGCCCGAGCGCGCCTCGGCCGTGCGCTTGTCAACTGCCTTGAAAAGAAGGTCCCTTGTTTCTTCATATGTGGATTCTGATTTATGTGGTTGGAGCGGGTTTGTATAATGGGTTTTTGCGCGTTTTGTTTTTGTATCATAGAAAAGTGCTGTGCGCGGGTGCAGCTCGCGCAGTATCCTGGGATTTGCCTTTCTCTCTGAAGCGATAAATAGCGGATTTAAAGAGAAGAAGAGCGGGTTTACGCCGAGCGGGTCGCGGAACATTGCAAGTTGGCCGTCCCTATAATAGGCGCAGGCGAAATCGCCGTCAAGTTCGCTAATTATATTGAGAAGGGTTTGTTCTTTGTTGTCGCAATGCTCAAGAACATTAAAGAGAACTTCCGCATCGTTTCTTCCCGTTAGGCCGTATTTTTCTGCCAATTGCTCCCAGTTGTAGATTTCGCAGTTTGCAATAAGGATTCCTTTGCCAACGAATGGCTGTTCAACGTTGCTGCCAACGACGGGGTGGAGGAAGTGGGAGAAAATCATGCCGTCCTTTTCTGCGCGCGCATGGCTATCCGTGCCCCTGTGCCTAAGCAGGGATTCGGCGCTGGATAGGGCCCTGTCTCCTTTGTTGCATACGATTATGCCGCACATCTGAAGGGTATTGTGGCTTATCACATTTATTATTTTTAGGATTCCGAGAATAGCTGATGGAACCCTCCCAGATACTATTGGCATATTCGGAAATCGGCACAAAGGGAAAGGCAACTAGGCCAAAATTCGAAAAACAGCTCATACAGAACGTGCGCGCCACGGGGGCGAAATTCAGGGTAATCAGGGAGCAGGGCAGGATTTTGCTCCAGCCCGCTTCTGAGAACGATTCGGAACTGCTCAATGAAAAGCTGGGAAGAATATTTGGGGTTCAGTATTACGCTACGGTAAAAGAAGTGGAATTCAGGGATTTGGAGGACTTGGCCTGCAGGGTCGCGGTGCTCTATGGCGAGATTGTGAAGGGCAAGGCGTTCAGGGTAACCGTGCACAGGATTGGCTCCCATAAGTTTGATTCCATAGATGCGCAGAAACTGATTGGTGAAAAGCTGCTCGCTCACGGCGGAAAGGTAAGCCTCAGGTCGTTTGAGCTAGAGGTAAAGGTCAATATTAAGGATAAAAAAGCGCTGGTGTTTGATGCCCCGCGCCCGGGGCCTGGAGGGCTGCCCATAGGGTCGGAGGGGAATTTGCTGGTTTTGTTCTCGGGAGGCATTGATTCTCCTGTGGCTGCCTGGTACGTAATGAGGCGCGGGTGCAATCCAACTTTTCTGTTCATTAACCTGGGAGGAAAGGACACGCTGGATAGGGTTTACGCAGTATACAGGAAACTGGCCTATTTGTGGGGGCATGAAAATTTTGTGTTTTTGGTGGCCGATGGAAAGCCCATTGTTGACGGGATTAAAAAACACGCAAAGGCGGAATACAGGCAGGTTGTGCTCAAGAGGGCATTCTATAGCATTGCCGAGCGGGTGTGCAGGCAAAGAAAGCTCGATGCAATCGTAACGGGCGAGAGCATTGGGCAGGTTTCTACACAGACGCTGAGGAATTTGTGGGGCATTGAATCTGCCTCAAACGTGCTCCTAATCAGGCCGCTTATTGGATTTGATAAGGAAGATTCCGTTAGGATGGCGCAAAAAATAGGCACCTATGAGCTCTCAACACGCGTGGGCGAATTGTGCAATATTTCAGAGGGAAGCGTTAAGCTTTCTGCAAAGCCGTACCAGGTTGATGGGAATTATAAGTTTGTGGAAAAAATAGTAGATGAGACCAATGTTACTATAGTAACACAAGAGCAAATCAGCGAAGAAATCCCCATACCGCAAAATGCAACCCTGATTGACGTGGATAAGGAAAAGATAGATTACAAAAAACTGGACAAAAGCGCCTTCTATTATCTCATTTGCAAGGACGGCGTTAATGCATCCATCGAATGTGAAATGCTCCGCGGCCTCGGGTTTAATTGCTCAAGCGGCAAAAGAAGCGCCCTGCCTAAATCCAAATGAGTCAAAGATAAACTGTCTTCTTCTCTTCGTCAATTTTCAATTCGATGCCCGCCATTTTAGAAATCGTGTAAATGTTTGTCTTGGCGTGGTTTGAGAGAGCGCCGTACTTTATCTTGCCCTTGCCTGCAAGCGCCACATAAAGCATTAGCTGGTCAACCAAATTATGATCCGGGGCGTCCTGTACCGCCTCTTCTTCATAGGCGGCCAAAATTTCGCCTGCAACGTTCTCTGCGGGTTTCCCTATCTGGCCAAGGCCGTCAGCACCTATACAATAATTTTCATATTCACCAATTATCGTTATTGCGTTTCCTGTGCTTTGGTTCTTGGCATAATTTGTCTTTGTAACGTCTATTACGCCTTTGAAATTCTCCTTGAGCCGCTTCTCTTCCCTCTCTATTACGTGAGTGGGAAGGTTTGCCGAAAGCAAGTGCGCCGTTGTTTTATTGTGTTGGCCCAATCCTAAAAATTCATACGGCCTGAATTTTGATGGAGAAATGTGCAGCACAACTTCCCCGCCGCCTTGCGGATAAAATCCCGGGTTCTTCATTTCAACCTCGACATTTGCACCCAGCTTCCTAATGTTTGGAATAAAGCTGTGCTTGAAGTATTCAAAAGAGGGGGATTTCATCACGTGGGTCCCGCCCTTTATTGTAATCCCGCTCCTGGCGGCCGCGTGGGCGAGCATTGGAATAAGGGTTTGTGATAAGAGGGTTGCAGAGCCGGCAGTTCCTATATCAAAGGTGTGATTCCCTGCCCTTATCTCTCCCGGCTCAAAAGACAGTTCCGTCGATCCGATTGTGTTGCCACTTACTTTTGCATTACAAATTATCGACATTGCGTTGACTGCCGCCAAATGCTGCGGCAGAAGCCCTGGCTTTGGCCTGTTCGCCCTAATATTACTAATTGTGAAGAATTTCCCATAAATTGCACTAAGCGAAAGGGCGGTCCTCAATATCTGCCCTCCTCCTTCCAAATACGATCCATCTATCTCTATCATACGCTTCTTTTCAAATTAAAAAACTCTTAAAAAGCTCTACAGCATCAAAAGACGCGAAAAG
>CAILAH010000022.1 GCA_903832205.1 uncultured Microcaldota archaeon
GCAATCTTCATCCGCTCGCCCTATCCCATTACAAAAGAATCGCTCACAAAAATACTCACAGGCACGAGCGTGCAGAACGAAATCCTCTCCTCGCTGCACAAGAACCACACGTTTTCATTCATCTTCTCCCAGGAGGCGTACTACATGGGGCTCTCGGAAAAGCACGAGCGCCACTCGCCCTATTACATTTCCAAGCTCGCGTCCTCGCTTGCATTCAAGGAGACGCGCGACTATTTCATGTACCGCTACTGCAACATCCCTGCCGCCCAGGAATTCCTCGACCAAATGCTCTCGAAAAAGGATTCCTGCGATTTTGAAATCCTTCCTAGGCTCGACCGCCTTGCGGCAGAGGTGCTGGACCACATGTCCGGCTCCCAGGTGCTTTTCCCGGACATTCCGGAGAGCGCCGCCATGGTGCTTCTTGACAAGCTCCCCTCAACATTCAAGTTCATCTGCGCACACTGCAGCAACAAGTTCTACGGCCACGTGGGCGAGCTCCCCAAGAAATGCCCAAAGTGCACGAGCGTCCTCCTTGCGCCCTCATCAGACCATGAGCGCAAGGAGCTTTCAAAGGCCGAATTGATGAGGCGCTCATCCCTCTACTCCTCATACGGCAAAAAGGCGCTCCTGGCGCTCTCAACCTATGGTGTTGGCACGGACACGGCCGCGCGCATACTCTCACGCCTGCACAAGGATGAGCATTCGCTTGCATTGGACCTGCTGCGCGCCCGCGAGCAGTTCATCCGCACGAAGAAATACTGGTCTCCCGGCGGCAAGTGATGGGATAACAAGGTATAAATATCGGTCCAAATCCTAATGGTGCCATATGTCAGATAAGCCAGAACTATCATTGCAGCTGAAATGCAATTGGAGAGACAAAAAAGCGCTAAACCTAAGCGGCTTGGACAAGAAAAGGCAGGCCCTGATGAAAGAGGCAGCAGGGCATTTTTCACGGCTGAAGCACATCTTCGGCCCCGATGAGCGCTCACTTGACCGCTCCACCTGTTTTGCCCACACAGATTCTTCTACGAGCTACATGTATTTCAACGCACTCCATCATATTGAGTTCAGCCTTATAACCCGCGAGATAATTGACGACCTGCAAAATGGCGCACGCCTTCTTAGTGTTGGCTCCGGCCCCGCAGACCTGGAGCGTATGCTTCACTTTGGCTTTGGCGTCCCTGCGGAAAACATCGAGGTTGCAGACCTAGAATTGCATCCAGCGCTCAGCAGAACAGATTTCAAAGTGCATCAGTTCAGCATGTTCAGTGAGTGGCCGCAGTTTGGCAGGCCTTTCAAATACATCCTATTTCCCGAATCGCTTGGGGTTGCCATATCACCATTCAAGGCAGAATTTTTCAACAAGCACCGCTACTGCAGCGTCATCACGCACAGGTTCCACAATGACCTTGAATGTGTCGAAAAAGCATTCTTCTCAGGTACGCTTAAGGATGTCCGCCAGGAAGATATCCGGCAGATGCTGCAGGTGATTGAGATGGACCTGCCCTGGATGCCGCACGTGCTCAACATGCTCAAATCGGCACTTGCCAATCTTGAATCAGGCGGCCAGATACGGCTGAATGGCCATCTGCTCCCAACACAGAGCATTGCATATTTGGGCATAATGCTTCTTGAGCACAATCCGCAGGTTGGGATAGAGCTTGGTGACGTGAACCCGCTGATAATTTCTAAGTGATTCTACAGTATTCTACTATAATAAAAATATTCCCGCTGAAACCTTTACATGCATCTCTATCAGAAGCACGCTCCCCAATCGCTCGGCGAGTTCGTGGGCAATGGGGACGCCGTGGAAGAGGTGAAAAAGTGGGCGCTTCTTTTTGAGAGCGGCAAGCGCCAGAAGCCGCTGCTGCTTTACGGCCCGTCAGGAATCGGCAAGACCGCGCTCGCCTATGTGCTTGCAAAGGAGATGGGCTGGGAAATTCTCGAGTTCAACGCATCTGACACGCGCAACAAGGACAAGGTGGAGCGCATAATGGGCGCCGCATCCTCCTCCGCGGGCCTCTTCTCAAAGCACAAGCTCATACTGATCGACGAAGTTGACGGATTGCAGGGCACCGCAGACAGGGGAGGCGCATCCGCCATCTCGGGGGTCCTTTCAAACGCATCCCAGCCAATAATACTGACCGCGAACGATGCCTGGGACAAGAAGCTCTACTCATTGCGCTCAAGCTGCAAGTTCGTGGAGATGAGGCACATCAACAAGAGGACCGTGCGCACGGTGATTGCGCGCATCGCAAAGGAGGACAACGTCCCGCATGATGATGAGATTCTTGACAAGATAGCCGATAATTCAGACGGCGACCTGCGCTCCGCTATAATAGACCTGCACGGCTATTTGCCCAGTTCAATGCGCGACCGCGACAAGCTCATCTTCGAATGCATGAAGAACCTGTTCAAGGCGGAGAATTACCAGGATGCCATGCGCTCGTTTGACGGCACCACCGTTGACTATGACCTGATGAAGCTCTGGATAGAGAACAATATCGTCAATGAATATGAGACGCCAGAGGAAATCGCCCTTGCCTACAATTACATTTCCCGTGCGGACATGTTTGACGGCAGGATAAGGAACCGCCAGGTGTGGAAGCTGCAGAAATATTCCTATGCGCTCATGCTGGCGGGCGTCTCGCTCTCCAAGTCGCACAAGTACCACAAGTTCGTGAAGTACGAGTTCCCGACATTCCTGCGCTCCATGAGCATGAGCTCCGAGAAGCGCAACCTGCGCAAGTCGCTGCGCAAGAAAATCGCGGAGAAATGCCACTGCAGCATTAAAGACACGGATCAGTATTTCCCGCTCATGAAGCTGATGGCGAAGAACGACAAATCCCTCGATTACTTTGAGCTTAATGATGATGAATTAAAGTTCCTCGGCGTCGGGGAAAAGGATGAAACGTGATTATATGGCAGAAAAAAGAAACACGCGGTCCATCACCACAGATGCGGTCATTATAAGAAAAGGCAAGCTGCTTCTCATAAAGAGGGGAACGGAGCCGTTCAAGGGCAAGCTTGCGCTTCCAGGCGGGCATCTCGAGGCCGATGAGACCGTTGGCGACTGCGTAAAGCGCGAGGCGTTGGAGGAGACGGGCGTTTACGTGCTCCCGCTCGGCGTTATCGGGATTTATTCCGACCCGAAGCGTACCCCGCGGGGCGCGGTGAGCATCGCATTCCTCTGCGCTTACAATGAGGGCACGGCAAAGGCGGGAAGCGATGCGAAGAATGTAATGTGGATTGACGTGCACAAGGCGGTCCATGAGAAGCTCGCATTCGACCATAACAAGATTCTTGAGGACGCCCTCAAGATGCTTGAGGAAAGCTGTTCCTGTGAGGATTGCAAGCATTGACGGTGTGAAAATGGGAAGAAAAAATAGTTTGCAGCTGCGTGCACGTTCCTGCACAATGGCAAGGAAAAACAACATGCAATTACTTGCACATTCCGGCATGGGCAGGCGGCACATTACCTTCGCGGCATTCTTCTTTTTCATTTTATTTGCCTCAATCGCATTTGCGCAGAACGAGAACTTCAACCCTACAACCGTCTCCTCAATCAGCACCAAGCTCTCACGCGAGGGTAAAATCAGCGCAACCTCCGGGGAGCTTTACAACCTCAAGCTGAGCCTCACAATCCCGCAGAACACATCCTACCAGCGCGTCTCGCTGAAACTGTCAAAGGAGGCGTCCGTGGTGAACGACAACGGGAACCAAATCCTTCGCATTACCTATGAGCCGCGGTTCACCAGCTATCCCTACACCGCATACGCGGATGTGGAAACGAAAAGCAGGGCGGTCGCATCTCTCCCCTCGAAATATAGCATGGGGGAGGATAAGATGCGCTTCACAAAAGAGACGGAGCACACGCAAATCTCGCCTGAAATACGCTCGCTTGCAAAGGACCTCACCCAGGGGTACAAGGAGGACATTGACAAGGTCTCCGTGCTTGCAGTGTGGGTAAACACCCACATGACCTATGACATTAATGAGGTCGGCAAGAACAGGAACGCAACCGATGTTTACTCAAACCCAAAAGGGGTGTGCGTTGAATACGTCAACCTTTTCATGGCGCTCTCGCGCTCGCTCGGCTATCCCACCCGCTCTGTTCTCGGATATGTCTACTCGCCAAAATTCGGGTGGCAGCTGCACTCCTGGTCCGAGGTGTACATTGGCGAGTGGGTCGGCGTTGACCCGACCTGGCTGCAGGTTGGATACATAGATGCGACCCACATCCCGATGTACTACAGCGATGATACAAATTCCGAACTGATTGAATATGCAAACGCATATGTCACCGACCCGAAAGGCCAGATGATATGGGAGGGGAAGGGCGAGCTCGGCGGCAGCACGGGCGACATCACGATCGTCAATTACAACGCATCCGCGCTTCCCTATGAAGTAAAGGTGGTTCCCGATAACCTCACAATGGGCGAGGACGGGGCAATCATCATTACCGTTGACAGCCCGGAATACAGGATGTTCACCGCGCACGTGGTCCCCTGCGAAGGCGAGTTTGCAATCGCGGATTTCGGCGATGAGCTGGACATAAGCGCGCTGCTGCATCCCGGCAAAAACAATATAGTCATTCCATTCAAGGTCTCAAGCCTGCTCAGCAAGACATACACCTACTCCTGCCCCGTGGGCATCTCGCACAATTTCGGCACCAGCACCGCCAATATAAACGTCGATGCAATGGCAAAGCCGACAAAGAAATTCAGCGCCATCCTCTCGAAATACTACGGCCGCACCGCACAAATCAAGGTGACCTCGCTTTCCGATGACCAGATAACCGTCGTGAAGGACAGGGGCGTTGAGATGGTGAGCGCCACCGCGGGGTTCAGCCAGGATTATAAAATAGACCTGAGCGACGGGCTCAGCAGAGCCATAGTGGTCTACGATGATACGCACGCACAGGTAATACGCATACCAAAGCAGGAGGGCCAGCAGTCCGACACAATCTACCAACTCAATGATTTCTATCTCACCAGCAGCATACCTTCAGACGGGCAGGGGCAGGTCAGGGCGACATTTGACGTCACCACAAATGCTTCCTATACCGCAAAGGTCTACATTGATGAGAATCTCGTGTTCTCAGAAACGTCCGAATCCCCCACCTACACTTTGGATTACACAATCGAGCCCACGCCCGGGACGCATAGCATCACTGTCATATTGGATATGGGACCCGAGGAGTACAGGTATGACGGCTCATATGAAGTGTTCGACCCGCAAATCACAGTGACCCCCGCCACCGACGACAACAGGCTTTACATGTTCACGGTGAAAGGCCCCTACCAGGCCTATCAGGTTTTTGTCGATGGCACCGAGGTCAACCCGGCAGTTGGGGTTAATTTAACCGGTGGAACGCACGAAGTCAAGGTGCAGTGGATTGACAATGCGGGAAATGCGCGCACCTATTCCGGGCAGTTCGCAGCGGGAAGCATAGTGAACGGCGCCAACGGGCCGCTCTGCGCGGGCGCCGCGCTGCTCGTGGCAATACCCCTTATATTAGTTTACATCAATACTAGGAAAAGATAGGTGTCTATTATGGATAACGAACCCAAGGTTGAGATTACAACCAAGGATGTGCCGCAGGCAATGCACGCGGCCCTCTGCTTCACTGAAAAGGATACGCCGAAATTCCTCTCACGGGAATACTCAAAATACCTGCCACGGCTGAAGGAGCTGAAGTTCTCCGGCAAGCCGGGGGAAACGGTGCTCGCGGGCGATGCAATCTTTATCGGGCTGGGCGAGAAGGAAAAATTCAAGCCAAGGCACGCAAGGAAAGTCCCCGCCCCGTCAATCGGGTTTGCAAAAACCCTGCGCAGCAAGTCATTGGTGATTGACGCGCGTGGCATCGATGCGCCCCATCTCAAGAATCTTGTTTACTCGGTTTTTGTTTTCGTGCACAAGTATGAGGAATTCAAGTCAAAGCCGAAGGATGACGGCAAGCACGAGGACGACCACGAGCCGCTGAAGCTTGAGCACGTTCACCTGCTCATTGACCAGAAGCACCTGGACGTTGCGAATGAGGCAAAGCTAATTGCAGAGGCGATCAATTTCACGAGAGATATCGCCAACAAGCCTGGAAACGTTGCCACACCGCAGCTGATGGCCGCGGAGGCAAAGAAGCTCGCGGCAAAATGCAAACTCGGCTACAAGCTCCTCTCAAAAAAGGACATGCAGAAATTAAACATGAATGCGTTCCTCGCAGTTGCAAGCGGCAGCGGCAGGGAGCCCACGCTCTCAATTCTCGAATACAAATCACCCGGCGCCAAGAAAACAATCGCTGTGATAGGCAAGGGCCTCACCTTCGACAGCGGCGGCATCTCGCTGAAGCCGAGCAAGGGAATGGAGGACATGAAGTTTGACAAGAGCGGCGCCTGCGCGGTGCTCGGCATCATGAAAGCCGTCTCTGAAATGAAGCCCAAGGTCAACGTAATCGGATTCCTATCTTGTGCGGAGAATATGCCCGGCGGCCATGCGGCAAGGCCAGGCGATATCGTGCGCGCCTACAACGGCAAGACAATAGAGATACTCAACACCGATGCGGAGGGCAGGCTCGTGCTCGCGGACACGCTCGCCTATGCGGAGGACAAGTACAAGCCGGATTACATGATTGACATGGCCACGCTCACTGGTGCGTGTGTGGTCGCATTGGGCTCCTATGCAATCGGCATGATGACCAATGATGACGATTTCGGCGCTCTCGTAAAGAAGGCGAGCAAGGAGGGCTTTGACGAGCTGTGGCAGCTTCCCATGTGGGAGGAATATTCGGAGATGAACAAGGGCAAGTTCGCTGACATTGCAAACGTCACCAATACAGGCGAGGCGGGCACAATCACCGCGGCCGCATTCTTGGCCAATTTCGTATCCAAGGCGAAATGGGTGCACCTTGACATTGCAGGCACGGCCTACAGGAACAAGCCTGTCGCACCTATTGATGTTGGCTGCACTGGCTCAGGCATATCAGTTACGCTGGAAACAATCAAGCTGCTGGAGAAAATAAAGTAAGGTGCAATCATGCCAATGAAGTATAAGGACAGGAAGATGATTAAGCGGCCAGTGGAAGGCCTTGGGCCGAAACCCGAGGTAAAAAAGGAGGACAGGCTGAACGCCTACCACGGCAGGCTGCGCGGTGTTGTTGATGATAGAGACATCGGCGCCTTTCTGCTATTTGTCATGACGAAATCTAACGTGATGAATGTTCTCAACAACAAGGACGCGCCTACGCTTATCGATAAAGATATACTTGCGGAAGCGGCGAAGAAATTCTACATAGAGCAGGGCAGACAGATTGGCGAGCCTGAATTCAGAAAAGAGGAGCCCATTACCGAGCCAATCGTGAAATAAACTAAATCTAATAAGAGGGGATTGGGTCTAACGGGGGAGTTGGGTCTAACGGGGGAGTTGGGTCTAACGGGGGAGTTGGGTCTAACGGGGGAGTTGGGTCTAACGGGGGAGTTGGGTCTAACGGGGGAGTTGGGTCTTATGGGAGAGGGGGTGTCCCCCTCACCCATATGAGCGGCTGGCAGTAGGCCACCTTTTGTTCAGCGCACTTCCTTTCGGACATGCTCGCCTTAGCAGCATTTGTCTAAGCGCCCAAAGGGCTTGCACGCTCATTGCCCTGCACAGGAGGCCGTTTCATCCCCTATCCCGCCGAAGTCGTTTCCTCATCCCATGAGGCGGGGCGGGTATCGTTTCTGTTCCCCCATCCGCAATATTAATGCAGTCAGGGCTCTGCGTGGGCGGACCTTCCTCAGTCGCTTTCTTTCGGTGCGGCTCTTTGGAGCCTTTCCAAAGAAAGCGACCCCAAAGAAATTACATCAAAAGAAAGAAACCGTGAGCTGCCCACCAGCCGCTCGACTAATTAAGGGAGGCCCTGAATTTAAATTTTTTGCTTCCCATTTCATCCCATGGCCGCTGGGAAACAGTCAAAATCCGACCTGAAAAAGGAGAAAGAGGGCGTAAAGAACATCACGCTTCTCGGCGTGGTGAGCTTCCTCAACGACTTCAGCAGCGAGATGATACTGCCCATTCTCCCATTCTTCCTTGCTACGCTTGGCGCCGACACGGTGCTCATAGGCCTGGTCGGGGGAATACGCGACTCAATAACGAGCTTCCTCAAGATCTTTTTCGGCTATCTCTCGGATAAAATCGGGAAGAGGAAAATCTTCGTCTATGGCGGCTACCTGCTATCCGCGCTTTTCAAGTTTCTTCTCGCATTCGCGCCAACTTCATTTATTGCACTCATTATCGCATCGCTCGAAAGGATTGGAAAGGGGATGCGTGATGCGCCCAGGGACACGATGATAAGCCAGTATCTTCCCAAAAAGACCGGCGCTGGGTTCGGTCTGCACCAGGCGCTTGACACTGTCGGTGCAACCTTCGGCTCAATCGCAGTGCTTCTCATACTTTTGTACGTCTACGTAAATCCCACACTCAAGGATTACTCGCTCATTATCGCATTCGCCGGCCTGATCGCAGTGTTCTCCATAATCCCGC
>CAILAH010000023.1 GCA_903832205.1 uncultured Microcaldota archaeon
CTGGCTTTTGACCAGCGTCTGGCTCTCCTGGTTTGTTGCCACCGCCTCTTCTATCCACACGCAGCTTGGTGACAGGTACTTATCAGTGGTGATGTTCAGGAACACCGCGCCCCTGTACTTCATGAGGAAAATCCTTCCTGCAGGCATTTCCATCCCATGCCTGTTGCCAGGGTTGGAACCGAATCCCTCAAACGCCCTCGCCTTTGTGATGATTGCGCTCCTGACGGTCCCGTCAACAGCAGAGGTAAGCATCATGCCTACAATTTCCTTTGCGACATCCCTGCTATTCCCTTTCAAAAATGGGAGCATATTTTCATCGCTCTTCGGCTCGACTTTTTTAAAGCCGTCAAGCGCCTTCGCCTTTGCGCTTCCCTTCTTGTGAACTTGTGTCATGGGACTATTCGCTTTTGCTCCAAATAAAAACCCTTCGATTCTGGCCCCAATGATATCATAAGGTATATATACAGGTAAATAGCCAAATCCGTCATGGATGACGATTACAATGACGAAGTCAACCTAGAGGTAAGGAAAAGAAGGTTGGATTTCGTCAAATGGCTGAAGGAAAATTCAAAGGACGCTTACGGCGCATATTTGCACTATGTGAAGCTTGCAGAGGCCCAGTCCAAGGACCCGTTCAGGTACCTGATGGAATATGCCGGAAAGGGGAACCAGGAGGAGATTGAGCGCCTCCGCTACCTCTTCCTGAAGAAGAGGCTCATCTCTCCAACGCAGGAGGACATCAAGAGCCTCTCCGACACATTGAAGAAATGCGACCCGGAGCTAGACCTGGAGGCACTGTGTGCGGAGATCCACGACCCGCGCATGATTGCGGACATCATCGTCCACATGAACCTTGAGAAATTCCTCAACGAAGATGCTTTGGATGGCGTCTACTTCGTCGTCGACAAGATTACAAGCGGCAGGTCAAACGGAAACAGGCCCCCCGTTGTGCTGCGCGGCGTGCCGCCCAAATATTTGGCAGAGCCGAAGGTTGCAGAGGTCTCAAGGCTGCACAGGATTAATTCGATGTTCCAGAGGTTCCAGGATGATTTCGAAGAGGCGGAGGAACACCTGTGCCAGGAGATTGCACAGGAAGCAAACCCGCTTACGCGCAAGCTGCTTGAGCAAACACTCGAATACTTCCGCGAAGTGCGTGACTATAAGATTCCAGGCGTGAACGAGCGCTTCTACGACACTGAGAAGGAGGCGATGGTGAATTTCCCCGCGCTGCACCAGAAGATTACGCCCAAGATGCTGCTCGAGAAGAAGAGGCTTCTGCTCGCGGACGAGATGGGCCTCGGCAAGACCGCGCAGGCAATCATCTGCAAGCCGGCAATGGAGCAGGCATCGGGCAATAAGATGACCACCCTTGTCATCGTGCCCCACGGCATGCTCGACCACTGGGAGAAGCAGATAGGCCTCAGCCTGAAGGACCCGCAGAAAATCCGCGTGATAACCAGCGAGAACAAGTTTGAGATTAACAAGATTGTGGCGGAGAAGCCCGATTTCATATTCGTAACCTATGAGATGATTTTCAGGAAGGTCAACGGCACAACCGTTGGAAAATACCTGGCAGAGCACGCAGCATACGACTACGTGGTGCTCGATGAGGAGCATAACGTGAAGAATGAGGAATCAAGGCGCTCCAAGGAGATTAACATGCTGTGCACCGCGCCCTGCGTGAAGCACCTGCTGATGCTTTCGGGGACGCCGTTCCCAAACAGCTTCGAGGACATGGGCGTCACCATGACGCTGCTCGCGCCCGACAAGTATCTGACGCCCGGCACATTCAACCACGCATTCAACATGAACTCGCGCGTGGTGCGCGCAGAGCTTGTTCCGCGCATGCTGCGCAGGACCAACAGCAACGTCTACGGTGAGCGCGACTGCCAAATCCACGAGGTGATGATTCCCGCGAACACGTTCCAGT
This sequence comes from uncultured Microcaldota archaeon, assembly GCA_903832205.1. Lineage (GTDB taxonomy): Archaea > Micrarchaeota > Micrarchaeia > CAILAH01 > CAILAH01 > CAILAH01. The sequence goes on from CAILAH010000023.1 coordinate 1,931, forward strand.
CCGTGATGCAGCCCATGCTGGATGCGGAGAACATCTCAACGCTGCACAAGATACAGAAGCTGAGGCGCCTTGCAATCGACCCCTCGCTCTACGGCCTTGACGCCGAGCCCCAGAAATACGTTAAGCTGCTCGAGCTAATCCGCGAAAGCAAGGACGGCAAGTGGGTGGTATTCAGCTCCGAGCTCCGCGACGGAATCACTGACAAGCTCGAGAATTACCTGAACGCAAACGGCATCGAGACAGTGCGCGTTGACGGCACGGTGCAGGGCGACAAGAGGGATAATGCTTTGAGCAGGTTCAGGAAGGGAAGCGCGCGCGTCCTCATCGCAACCTTGGACACCATGGGCGAGGGCGTGGAGTTCACAAACGCATCAAACATGGCGTTCATTGACGTCCCGTTCACGCACGCGGAGCTCAGGCAGGGCATCGCGCGTGAGAACAGGAAGGGCCAGAAGGAGAAGGTCAACGTCCACATGCTCATGACCGAAGGGAGCGTTGACGAAATCCTCTGGAGGGTAATCCACCAGAAGCTCAGGATGGAGCAGTTCCTGCTTGACGGCGTCGAGATATTCGACTTTGAGAAGAGGATGCTGAAGAGCGCCAAGGGCATTGTTGAGCCCAAGGTGCGCGATGAGCAGCGCGAACTCTACCGCATATTCGGGATGCTCAAGGGCCGCTCAGCATCGGAGATAACCAAGATACTGCGCTGCAACACTGAATTGGCAAAGTTCGTTGCGCGCATCTATGATGAGACGTTCATCGGCTCCTACAGCCACAACACCTCTAAGGTATGCGCGAAGATAATCGCAGACCTTGAGAGCGAAACCCATGTCTTCAACAAGATACTTGACATAGGCAGCAACTCTGCCTGCTTCTCGCGCGTCTCAAGAAGGCCCACCGCGTGCCTTGACATCAACGTGGCCGCGCTCGAGATTGGAAAGTCGCGCCTCGCAGCGATGGGCGTTGAGATTTCCACGCATGCCGCATCGTTCATGAGCATGCCTTTCGAGGCTGGCTCGTTTGACGCGGCAGTCTTCTCGCTTGCTTTGCACTATACCTCCAACAACGAGAGGGAGCACGCACTGCGCGAGGCATCGCGCGTGCTCAGGCCGAACGGCGTGCTGCTCATAACGCTCCCGCGCGGCAGCTCCTCGCTGATGGACCTCCCCAAGTTCAAGGAAGGGCTTGAGAAGCTAGGGCTCAAGCCGATACCCAGCCTTTCGGGCACCGCAATCGGAATTGAGCCCGTTGATGCCAAATTCAGGGTCGATGTGTTCGCATGCACAAAAGCCTCAGAGCCGCCCGTTGGTGTGGTGGGCCAGGAATACTTTGAGTTCAAGAAAAAGGAGTACAAGCCCAGCGGCGGGCACAAGAAAAAGTCCGCGGGCAGGATTACGCCAATCGAGTGCAGCAGGTTCAAGATTGACGGCATAGGCCTTGACGACGCGGCAGTGATTGCAAAGCAGGAGGTCGAGAAGAGGATTGAGGAGATGATTGCCACAATCCTTGAGAAGATGTCCATCGCAGGCAGTGAAAACGAGCTCAAGGTCCTCTCCGACGTCGGAATCGACATCCTCACAAGGATGTCAAACAAGAAGAGGCAGGAGGAGCTCATGCAGCAGCTTATCAATGCCGATTCCAAGGAGCAGCAGCGCATCCTTATTGAAATGGGTGCATATGCGAAAGAGCGCCCATCAGCATCCGATAAGGACAAGGTAAGGGCGATTGAGCGCAAGGCCCCTGCAAAAGGCGAAGTGGTGAAACCGAATGCAAAGAAAGCATAACAAGCCCGCAAAACCCAAAGGCGATTCGCCTGACCGCAGTACTGACAAGTACCTGCGGTTACTACAAGTTGAAAGGCCTTGCGGGAGGGAATTGCAGGAAAAGCCTGGAATGAGGCCAGACGAATCTGTCAGTGAATATGTAGACCGGATAACGAAGCCGGTCAGGAAAGTGGTGACTCCAAATAAAAAGCAGGAAGAGCAATACCACGCGCTCCTGCAGGAGGCGGAAGAGTTCATCCATGAGCACAAAATCATATGCAGCTGCCAGCTCGCCGAGCTCAACCATGGCCTCTATAGCAGGCTGCTAAAGGCAACTAGTGTTGAGACTGCCGTATCAATGAGAAGGCGCAAGATGGACGATGAGTGGCTTGTTGAGAAAGTAAGGGAGTTCTGCAAGCAGAAGCGCATCACTTCCGTGAAGACACTGCAAAAGCTCGACAGCTATCTTCACGATGAGCTGAAAAGCAGGAATCTCCTCGCAGCCCTATTCCCGGAGAAAAAGCCAGTGATAGTGCGCGATGCGCGCACAGCAAAGCTAATCGAAGCGATAGAACAATTCGGTGTAGAAGATGCAGAAGACAAAGAGTGATGAGCCAATCACCAAAGAAAAAAGCGATTTCCGCAAGATTGATATTGGTGGCCCTAAATATCGCCGCCAGGATTTCACAGCAGACGACATTGAATTTATTAAAACGAGGAGGGAGGAGCTCCATGCCGCAGGCATCAACGATTTCCAGATAGGCAGGCAGCTCGCGATTGAGATGGGCAGGACCCACTCAAGCATCCAGCACAAGCTGCTCAAGCTGGTCCGTGCGGGCGAAATGGGCGTCAACAAGAAGAAGCGCAAGGCAGTCCCATTCACTAATGAGGAAATCTCCACAATAATCGGAAGGAGGAACGAGATGATGGCGCAGGGGATGAACGACCACGCAATCAGCACAACCCTCTCAATTGAGCTGGGCAGGACCAACTCGAAAAGCGTGCACTCAAAGGTGATGGACCTGGTCAAGGACGGCACCCTTGCCGAAAACCCCAACAAGAGGGTTATTGAGCACATGAGCGATGATGATACGCAGAAAATAATCACAATGCGCGATGAGCTCATAAAAAAAGGGCTTAAGGAC
>CAILAH010000024.1 GCA_903832205.1 uncultured Microcaldota archaeon
CCACAACAAGGGTCATAGATTTTTTCGTTGAATTTAGGATCAACAAGGTCGGTCATTAGTCTGACGATATGCCTGGGAGTGAAATACTCGCCTAAATCATTTCCCACACTAACCGAATCCTTAAGAAAGTACTCGAAAGCATCTCCTTTCACATCAGATTCGGCATTTAATAATTCTAAAGTGGACAATTTATCCACGATCCGTTTCAGATTATCTGCATTTTTTATTTTTAGTTCTGATTGGAAAACGTCTCCGCTATGGTTGTATTTATCAACGAGTCTGGGAAGGATTATCTTATTTATGTAATCTAGCATCTCGTCAGCAGGTTTATCCTTGAACGCATCCCAACAAAACTTTTTTTCTAGTCTCCTACTTTCACCATTCTTCTCTCTATCATCCTCAATCTCACTAATTAATTTTAGAAATAAAAGGTTTGAAAATTCAGTAAATCTCTCTATGCCCTCTCTCATTCCTTCCTCGCGAAGTAGGTCATTGGCATCAGAGAAGATACTGATAAGTTCTCTTTTAGTATGGATTACTCTTTCTGGTGAGTAAATTTCTGCTCCTTCATTATGAAACCTCAATAAAGTCCTTTCACCGATTAAATCCGTGACTAAAGAACCATCTATTTTCAAGTGATTGAAAGTCTTAGCTTCTCTTGCTTCTATAATAGCTCCATCAACAGCAAAGATTATTTTTATTCCTAGACAATCAGCGTAATCTTTAGCTTGTTTTAATGCTCCATCTAAACTTTGCCCTGGCCTTTTTGCCTCAATTATTCCAACTGGTTTGAAGCCGTCTGATGTGTATAAAACATAATCTGGGAATTTTCCTTTTGGGAACTTGTTTTTTATCTCCCTCTTTTCTTTTTCTGTTCGAGGTCTTCCTGTGTATACATTGCAATCTTTGCTAAATTCATCGCCATTCCAACCAAGGTTATTCAATATTAAGTCAATTTTTTTCCTTGTAGCACTTTCGAGAGGACTTGTAAAGTATTTCATTTTCCCACCATTATCTCCATCTATTAATCTCCCATTTGCCCACTGAAGACAATCAGTTCCAAAGTATATAACTTTGTTATGAAGTACTGTGCCGGACGTTCCTCTTAACACCCTTTGTCGCCCTTTCTATTCTCTTTTAAACCTAGCTCTCTAGTGTGGCAATAGCAAAGTATTTATACTACGAAGCTCCTAATTATGTATGTTGGCCCAAGAAACAATAAATACTACAAATTCTAAGCGCAACGAAAGGGCACAAGGCAAAAAGAGCCTCGCGAAAGAGGTATTCGAGTTGGTTTACAAGAGCGGTAAGAGGGAATCCTTCTTTATGGCGCTCAATACTAAAGTGGAATCGGCGCTTAAGGGCTGCGCCAAGGACGACAGCGTAATCTATCTGGACACCTGCTACCTGCTCGACGCAATTGACGCGGGGCTGAAGGCCACCGATGTGGTCCTCTATCTCTCACAGTATGCGACGGTAGTCGTTACCAAAAAGATCATGGAAGAGGTTGAAAGGAACCTCTCCAAGGCCGAATTCAGCCAGGAACACAGGAGCGAGGCGCTCGCAGACCTTATGGTGCTCTACTCTCTCACACAGGTCCACAAGGATATCGTCGTAGAGGCGGTGGAAGTGACTGCCGAGGAAAGGATAGCCCTTGGCGAGAGGATGAGGCAGCTCGACCCGTCAGGCAACTGCCGTGTCGGCGCAGGAGAGACCTCAATATACAACCACCTCATGGCGGTTAAGGAGCTCTTCAAGAATGCATTCGTAATCTCCAACGATGCTGACGTAGGATACCTGTTCAAAGGAATGGAAGGCGTATCCGTACTCGCGGCTTAGTCAAGCTGCAGCAGCCATAGAAACGTTTTTATATCAAAAACACCTAATTTAATTGATGGTTATAAACGAATTCCTCTATCCCAAACCTAAGAGGCTACCCATTGGGCCCAGAATTAAGGGCAAGGAATACATAGCCGAGAAAGACCTAACCTGGCTTTTCAAGTCAAGGCTTATCGTCGAAGAAAAGATGGACGGCAAGCAGACGTATTTCGAGACCGGCAAGCTCATTTTGTGGTGCGAGGACCTTCAGAGGAAACACTCAATAAAATACCGCGTACCTGGCAGGTATGCGCTATTCAACGTTTTCGACAGGAGCATGATGCAGTTCCTCAATAGGGGGCAGCTTCTTGAGCTCTGGTGGGACATAAAGAAGGGAAAGGCCGTCATACCGGGCTTTGAGGGCCCGAGGATGCGCCCGCTCATATTTCCGGTGCCGCAGGTGGCCATCGTCAAGGGCGTCACGCCCCTCCAGGTGGCATCCCTGATAGCGCCCTCCGTCTATGCGATTAACAAGAAAAACCGCGACCCCGCGCCCATGGAAGGCCTCGTCGTAAAGCAGGACAGGACACAATTCTATTTTGAGTTCATAACGGGCAAGATCGTGAGGGAAGAATTCGAGAGGGGCATTACGACCAATTACAGGGATCTCCCCCGTGAGGACAATATAATCGACCCGTCCGTCCCGCTGGTGCTGGATTATCCCATACCTTTAGGCCTTTCAAGCCCCCGTTAATTCCATATTCTTAAACCTTTCCAAATAACAGCTCTCTAGTCTTATAGTAATGTATTAATACTACTTCTGCGCCAATTACTCTATGTCTGCAATAGCAAAAAGGCTGCAGCAGTGGCGCGATACAAGAAGCCAGCGCAAAGAGGAAAAGAGGCACCGCAAGGAAGCACTCAACGCGTTCGCAAAGGTCCCCCTCGTCTCCGCTGACAAGAAGAACGTCACCACCCTTGAAGAGAGCAGGCAGATAAGCTATAGGCTCAACAGAAAAGAGCTCAAATACTCAATGAACTCGGGAGACATGCGCGAGGCATCAGCCACCATCATAGACATCGGCGAGCTGGCCGCACGCGACCCGGCAATTGCGGAGGACTGGCAGAACAAGATGACCCCTGAGCACAAATCACTCATCCGCAGGGAGATACTCAAATACTCAATACCCCGTTTCCTGAGGCACCCCTTCAAGAGGGCCGCAGAATTCCTCTCAACAATACATAAGGACTGGCCGATGCGCATAGCAAACTCCTATCTTTGGCTGCTCTCGCTCACCTCAATCCCCTCGTGGTTGGAGGCGAACAGCCGCATGAAGCAGGCCTATTCTGCGCCTTCCGAGGAAAACATACGCAAGGCGGGCATCCAGAACATGGTTGCTGCCTTTGACACTATAACGCTCGCACTGCTCACCTACTTCGCCTACGATTTCGTGCGCGACCTTAACCAGGACATATTCGCGCTGAAGGCGGCAGGCCTGTTGACGGCGCGCCTCGTTGCGCACAAGGCGGCACTCGCACTATTCGCAAAATCCTTCGCAGTGGTCTCAGTTGACGCATTCAAGACCTCCGAGCAGAAGCACGTTGAGGGCCAGCTCTCCGGCATTAAGGCGGTGGAGCTCTCGCTCGCAGCCCTTGGGGCAAAGGACGAGTACACAAGGGGGCACACCGAGCGCGTGGCTGAATATTCGGAATGGATAGCGCGCGATTTGGGACTCACCGAGCGTGAGGTGCAGATTGTGAAGCACGCCGCAAAGCTCCACGACATCGGCAAGCTTGGCCTTCCGGATGCAATACTTCAAAAGCAAGGCCCTCTTACAGATGAGGAATTCAAAGTGGTTAAGAAGCACCCGCTGAGAGGCTACACCATTGTTGCAGAAATGACCGATATGGACCCGCTCCTGCTCGGCATATTGCATCACCACGAAAAGCTGAACGGCAAGGGTTACTACGGGCTGAAAGGCGATGATATTCACATTACAGCACGCATCCTCTCAGTTGCGGACATATTCGACGCTTTGGTCACCGACAGGTCCTACCAGAAGGGAAGGTCAACTGAGCAGGCACTGGTAAAGCTAAGGGAAATCGCAGCAGGCGGCGAGATTGACGGCGAAGTGGTCGAGGTATTCGCAACGGCATACGCAAAGCGCGAGGGCGTCTCGCTAGAGGGATTCTAATGGCAGGCACTATAAGATGCATATGGGCGGACAGCGGCTCTACGCAAAAAAGCAATATGCAGCGCGGCCAGCCAAGCCACTGCAGGGGAAAAAACTGCAAAGGGATTCTTGAGTTTGATGCAGAAAAGCCCAAGCCGGAAAACATTTGCGCACGCTTCACAACCGAAGACGGCCAGCAGCCGCTCAAGAACCGTTTCGCACAAAAAGAATAATTCTTTCTTTCTTCTCAAAGGAAAAAAATAAGCTTTACTCTTTCTTTTCAACAATACGAAGAAGATCCATGTTCTCATTAATCTCGTCATCAGCGAAATCTGCGCATTCAGGCCTTTTCTCAAACACGCCATTGCATTTCAGCCTCTCACATAGGCGCATTATGGTTTCTGCTATGGGCTCATCCTTATGCATACCCAGTTTCCACGCGCACATGTTCTTCCCATCCCTTTCCACTGGATCAAAACTATGGCAGAAGTCATCCTTCTTCACAAAATCCCCTTTGCATCCCTTTGCCTTGCAGTTGGGCGGCATCGTATTCTGCAGCGTATCCCTGTCCGTATGCCCTCTCTTGTGCGCACATTCTATTTTTTCAATCGCCATATTCAACAACACCTCATTTCAAACAGTTCACGCTTATATCCCTTCCGCCTAAGCCCCGAAGGGATTCCCCGCATCAGCAGGGAATCCTCAAAGGCCTCTTCATAAACTCGTGTCTTACCCCTAACAGTTTCATAGCTCCACCTCATACCTATTTTTTCGCTCCATTCTTTTCGAGTATTTTTGCACATTTATGATTTCGTCTCTCTAATGCCCTTAAAAGAGCAGTGCAGCCATAGTTATCCTTTAGATCAACTTTGGCTCCCTTTTTGATGAGGAATTCAACCACATCCTCATATCCTTTCCTAGCGGCAAACATAAGTGCAGTGCAACCTGCTGAATCCCGTGAGTTAATGTCTGCCCCCATCTTAAGTAACTTTTCAACTTCCTCGCGTTCTCCTGCCCCTGCGCTAAGGCGCATAGCAAAGTTAAGCTCTGCTTGTTTAGAGCCCATAAATTGTCCTTTCTGCTTTTTCCTTGCCTTTGCTTTGGGCTTCTTCACTCCCTTCATTATTCCCTCACTCTTTGGCTCTACTGCACACATCGGCGCCTTTCCCTCTCTAATCCTTTGTAGAACTACCTTCATTTTCCCTCGGTCAATGAGTGTTCCAATCGCTTGAGTCATGATCATCACAAAACCGCATTGTAATCCTTCAACAGTGCCTTCAGTAAGGCATTATCGCGAGCAAGCTTGCGCGCGGTAACCGTAATCTTCGTTCCCTCGATAATAGCGACTGCATTCGGGTCCGCTTTCTTCTCAAGCAGCAGCTCAACTATATCGGTATATTCGTAAGTTACTGCAAACATGAGCGCGGTAAATCCAGTCTTTCCGCGCGCATTGACATTGGCCCCCGCCTCTGCAAGCGCCTTCACAATTTCATAATTGCCCATGAGCGCCGCCTGCATCAGCTGCGTGTTATAGGAGCTGTCCCTTGCGTCAATAACGCCCGTCGCATCCTTGCTCTGCCTTATCATATCAATGATTCCAACTGCACCTGAAGTGTCGCCTTCCAGTATGCTCTGGCGCAGCGCCCTTCCCAGTATGGCATCGCCGAAATCCATGAAGCTCTTTTTCCTCGCGGTGGCGCTCGCAGCAACTGCCGTTACAGTGCCGTTCTTCTTTATTTCTTGCGTTTAACTCCCCTCTTTGCTCCAATTTCTGTTAGGAGCTTTACGATCTCTTTAGGTACTGGGTCGTTCCATTCCGCATAATCAAGCGCAGTATTGCCATTAAAATCCCTTAGGTAAACATTTGCGCCATCGCTGATAAGGAACTTAACCAACTCCAAATCCTTGCATGCAGCTGCCTGCATGAGCGCAGAAATTCCCTCTTCATCCTGGTAATTCACATCCGCGCCCTTACCTATGAGGTCCTTAACCTCTTCCAGGTTTCCTTTCCTGAATGTTGCGGCTATTACAAGCAGCTCACTAAGCCTTCTCTTTTCCTTACTTAGCCTTTTCTTTTTCTTCTCTGGCTTTTCTACATTCTTTGGCCTCTTCACTTCTTTCATTATCTTTTCAGGTTCAGGCTTCATTGCGCAAAGCGGCGTTTCTCTATTTCTAATCCTTTCAAGAACCATCGCCTTTTTATTTTTGTCAATCAAGTCATACATAATAATCACTTATATCGTATCCTTCTCGGGCGAGCCGTAAAGCACAAGGAGCTCGCGCACCCTCTTGCTTGCGGAATAATCGTACGGCCTGTGCCCGAACTCGTCCTTCAGCCGCGGGTCCGCGCCCTTCTCAAGCAGCATCTTCACAACCTCATGGGCATCGCTCCTTCTCGCCGCGTGATGAAGTGCAGTTCTCTTGAACTGCTCCTGCTTGTTCACGTCATTATATGCGGCAAGCACTTTGCGCACCTCATCTATGCCCCTCCACGCAACGGCGTTGATGAGCTTATCTATAAAGAATATCGTATATTGCTTCTCAATGACAATGTCCTTCACCGGCTTAACGTAATCATTCGGGTCCTGGGTTATGGTTTCAGGCCCCGGCTTCTTCTCAATGAACGGCCTGCTCAGGTCAATCTGGGAAATCCTATTGCCCAGTACCTGTCCCTCCTCCCTGACTTTCCTCAGTATCGGGTCTGTGTCCCCTGCCTTTCTTTTTACCATAATCATCACTCGGTGCCCTCAGCGAGCACTTCAACCATATCATACTTCATGGATTTCAATGCAAGCTGCAGCGCGGCCTGCACTTCCCTGCAACCGCTGCTTTTGAGCAGCCTCACAAGCCTCATGTCGCCCTTGCACACGGCGTACATCATCGCGTCCCCGTTGCCATTGGCCTTTGCATTCACATCCGCCCCATGGCTGATGAGGAACGCGGCAATATCATAATTCCCCTTAATCACCGCATAGAACAGCGGCGTGAATCCTTTCCCGTCGCGCGCATTGACCTCGGCCCCCCTTGAAACGAGCGACCTGACCATTTCCGCGTCATCCAGCGCAACCGCATTCATGAGCGCCTGGGTGAGCGGCTTGTCCTTCAGGATTTCCTTGCGCACATCCACCTTCAATATTTCCTTTTTTATTCCATCTAGCTTTTGCATCATAATCATCTCCTTTTCTTCAGGCAGCCGCATACGATTTGGTAGTCGGCTTATCGTCATCTTCCGTCTTTCCCATCAGGCCTTCGGCCATCGGCATCTTATCCCTAACCATCGGCGCCTTTCCCTCCCTAATCCTTTTGAGAATCTCCTCCTTTTTCCTCGCGCCAACCAAGCTCATCTTGGGTTCTTCCACGGTCTTCATTGCCTCTTCAGGTGCCGGCTTTGGCAGCGCACACAGCGGCGTCTCCCTGTTATGTATTCTCTTCAGAATCTTTTCCTTTTTCTTTTTGTCAATCAAGTCTTGCATAATCATCACTCTTTTGCTCCGTGCTTTCTGAGCATTAAAACGCATTTATGCTTCCTGTTCTCTAGCGCATATGCAAGCGCAGTCATTCCCTCGCTTCTAAAGTTGACATCCGCGCCCTTTTTGATAAGAAGCTCAATTGCCTTGTCTTTGCCACGCATTGCAGCATCTATGAGAGGCGTCCTCCCAGTATCCTTATCTTGGCAATTAACATTCGCCCCCTTTTTGATCAGCTCTTCAACCTCTTTACAATCGCCGTTCCAGGCCGCAACACGCAACTCATAATCAAGTTCCTGCTGTTTTTTACCATTTACTTTCTTATTTATCCCTTCACATTTTGGTTTCATTACGCACAGCGGCATCTCGTGGCGCCTAATCCTGTCAAGAACCATCGCCTTCTTCCCTTGGTCTATCAAGCTATTCATAATTCATGACCTCTCCTTCCGCCATAATTCTCCTTGAGTATGCGGATTACTTCCTCGCGGTGCTTCTCGTTTAGGGGGACCCAGTTTTGGTCTAGCCCAATAGCATAATCAAGCGCAGTGCACCTGCCAAACTTACATGTGGCATGGTTGACATCCGCGCCGCGTTCCAATAGCAATTTTACTATCTCAACATAATGATGCGTTGCCGCAATCATAAGCGCAGTGGTGGTGCCCCCCGTCTCCGCCTCAAGATAGTCGCTTATACCTGCAGGGTTGTATGCCTGGAAGTAATCGAGCAGCAGCCTTACTATGTCCAAGTTCCCAATCCCTGCTACAATGTGTAGCGGCGTCTGCTTTGCGGAATCAACAGTATATATTGAGTCCGAAGCGCCATACTCGAGCAGCAGCTTAACAATGGAAAAACGCTCGTGGGCGCATGCCTCGGCAAGCACGCTCCTTTGTGAGGATGTCTTATCCGTATCCGTGGCATCCGGGTCTGCTCCCGCATCCAGAGCCCTTTTGGCGTCATCCCGGCTCCCGTGCCTGATTGCCTTCAGCAGCTCCGCGTGCCTGAGCTTTTTTTCTTCTTCGCTTAATGAAATGTTTAGCTTTTTTACGACCACAGGCGCCTTCCTGGCCGGATCGGGCGCAGGCTTTGCCGCACAAAACGGCTCCTTCCCGTCTTTAATCCTGGCAAGAATCTTCGCCTTTTTCTTCGGGTCAATCAAGTCATACATCATCATCACTTTTTTTCTTCCTGTCTTCGATTTGCTTTGCTTCTTCGAATTGCTTTTCCAAGGACTTCTTCCCGCCGATGGTAAAGCACATCGTCTTTCCCTGATCTGCCTCATCCTTATCTATCCACTTTGCTTTTTTTTCGCTGGCCCCATACTTTTTGAGCAGTTTTACCATTTTTACCATTTTTTCGTCTACGTATTCTGGGTCGTCATCCTTAGGTCTCACCAACGCCGTTGCCGTTCCAAGAGCAGTACTTTCAAAACCGAACATGGCATTAGCATCCGCGCCATTATCCAAGAGAAACTTAGCCATTTCCAGATTCTCTCCATACACGGCATTCCACAATGCAGTCGCCATATCATCTTTTCCTTGGCGATACCTGCCGTTTACATTCGCGCCTCTCGCAATGAGCACCTTTGCCCTATCAACATTGTCGGTCTTGGCCACTTGCCTCAATTCCTCATCGAGCTCTCCCTGCTCATCACGCTTTTTCTTTTTTACCACTTCCACCGTCTTCATTGCCTCTTCAGGTGCAGGCTTAAACGTGGCACACATGGGCGGCTTTCCAGCCTTTATCCTTGCCAGCACATTTTTCATTTTCGTTTTGTCAATCAAGTCATACATATTCATCAACCTCTTGCGTTTTCATACTTTCTTGCCTCATCGCTAAGCTTATCGCTTATGGCGTCCTCATACCTCTCCACCGTCAGGTCAATCGCAAGCTGCACGATCTCGTTGTAGCTGCTCACCTGCTTCACCACGAGCCCTGCGGCCTTCATGTCCTTGAACGCCTGGCTCTGGTTGCCTATCTGTATGAAGAAGAACTTCTGCTCCTTGGCAATCTCTATGAACTCTCCCTTCAAGGAGCTCCAGTTCTGAATCTCCCCGTCGGAAATCATGCCGAACATGGCGTCCTTCTTTCCCTTGAGGTTCTTCACCACTTTCTTGATGTCAAGGCTCGTGCCACCGGAGCTCGGGTTGAACAGCAGCTTCTTAACCTCCTCGAGCCCCTGCGCATCGAGCGTCTCATCGTTGAAGATCGCAGCCCCCACCTTAATCTTGTGGAGAATCCTCTCCTGCTCGAAGAACATCAGCATCCCATAGTATGTAATCAATGCAAAGTGGTAGTAGCTCTTGTCCCCCCAGGGCACAATAGTGGTATCACCGCTGCCCATCATGCTCCCCGAGGAGTCGATGAGCGCAAACATGAACTCGGGCAGCCCCCTCTTCTCCTTCATGACAGGTATGTCCAAAGGCACCCTTCTCTTGATTACCGAAGGGAGCACTTCCCTTGCAACGGGGTCAACCAGGAGCGCATCGAAATCCGCATCCGAAATGTCGTGCTCCTCCGGGTCGAATGCCTCCCTTGTTAATGCTATCAGCGGGAAATCCGCTTTTGGCAGGTTCCCGGAAGTCTTGAACAATATCTTCCTGGCAAGCGCCTTGTAGTACCCGTCCAGCGCTTTCTCAGTTTTTATGAAGAACGGCACGCCCTTCCCGGCCCTCCTGCCGCCCATGATCTTTTCAATATCGCCCGGGGTAAGGTCATCACCTAATTTCCCCTTATCCTTCTTATCAGGGAATATCCACTCCTGCTCCCCGTCATCCTCTTTCTTTCCCTTATCCTTCTCGTCTTTCTCTTCTTTGCCATCCTTGCCTTTTCCGTCTTTATCATCATCCTTCTTGTCATCTTTGCCGTCCCCATCTTCCTTCTCATCCTTTCCCTGTCCCTTGCCATCTTTCTTGTCTTTGTCTTTATCCTTTTCATCCTTGCCCTTTCCTTTCCCGTCCTTATCCTTGTCTTCTTTCTTGTCCTTCTCGTCCTCTTTGCCCTCTCCGCCTTTTCCATCTTTCTTATCCTTGTCTTCCTTTTCCTTATCGCCTTTACCCTTTCCATCCTTATCTTTCTCATCTTCTTTCTTATCCTTCTCTTTAGAATCCCCACCCTTTCCTTTACTTTTTTCCTTCCCGCTCTTCCCATTCTGCGGCGAAGGCGTAGAAGTATCATCTGAAGCGGAATACTGGTGGTGCGGCTGCTCATCCTCTTTAATGAACGCGGCAACCTCACGCGCATATGCGCGCGCAAGCGCATCCCATGAATCCTTATTATATATGGCACTTTCAGTGAACGCTTTCTTGAGCCTCTCAACTGCCTTGTCAATCTCCTTGTTCTTGCTCATGAATTTCTCAAGCAGTTTCTTTGACTCCTCATCGCCGAACAGCTCCTGGTTCAGCTTAACGAACATTGTATACTCATCTGAATAAGTCCCGTTCTCCTGCCCCTGCAGGTACCAGAACAGCATCTGGCCCTTGAAGCTCAGCTTCATCTGCTCGAGCGTCCTGCTGGTGTGGAAGTTGACTATAATATCGGTGGAGGCGTTTGCAACGCGCTCGGCCATCTCCTTTGCCATCCCTGCGCTCAGCTTTCCCTTGAGCACCTCATGTATTGGCTCAATAAAGCTGGTATAATAAGTAGCCTTATCGGAAGGGCACCCGAACCCCTCTCCCTTTGGGAACTCCCAGTGGCCCATCTCGTGGAACCCGACCGCACGGAGCATCTCCTTCATCGCATCGAGCATGTTGTGCTTCTCCGCGAACTTAATCAGCTCAATATCCTTCTCGAACTCAAGCCCCCTGCGCATCGTAATGTCGACGTCCCAGGTCTCCGGGTTAATTCCCGCGACCACGGGCGTCGCAAGCTGCTTTATGGAGGCAAGCGATATGATTGACTTTGAGGGCCCGAACCTGCTGAACATTATCTCAAGCATGCGCTTGTACTCATACAGGTTATCCTGCTGCAGCGCAAGCTGTACGCCCTTCAGGTCCTCTTTCTCAATATCCTTAACTTTCCTCCTGAACAGGTCCTTCAGGCCTTTACCCTTGAGCTTGCTTTTGAACAGAGACATCTTGAATCTCCCCTTTACTTCTTCTCTTCCTCTATCGCGGCGAGGAGCGTCTCCTCTCTCTTCTCCTCATTCATGTCCTCGAGCTCGCGGTTCATGATGTTCAGCGCCGCGGCCATGCAGAGGTCCTTGCCTCCCTTCTGCGCATAGTCGTTGAACTCCTCGATGTCGCCGTCATTGGCGAACGCATCGTAGAACCCTGCGAGCGCCATTGCCGCCTCCTCGAAGTTGGTTGTATCGTTGCTCCTGTCGGTGCCCGCGCCTCTTTTGATGATGTTCTTCTCCGCATCATCGAACGCGCCGTCAATGAATTCCTTGTGCGTCTTGTTGAGCGTTCCCGGCAGGTCGTCAGGTATGAACCTCCTGTCGTAGTTCATTGCGAACTTCACGCACTCCAGGTAGAGGCGTATGTAATCCGCCTGCGTTGGCGTGGTAGTCTCAATCTTTGCCAGTGATGCGACCTTGCACTCTATCTCAACCAATTTGTATAATACGTATGTCAGGTTTGACGCAAGCTTGAGCGTACGCGTTGATATCTCGGAAGTGTATGAGAGCAGCGCACCGCCGGAAGTCTGGCCCTTGAGCATGTCGCGCCATTTCCTTTCCTGCATCTTATCAACGGTCTTCTTGCCGATTTCAACGTACTGGAACAGGTTCCCGACTATCTCCATGAGCAGCGCGTTGGTGATTGCGCAGTCCACCTCGCCTGTCCTCATCTGCTGGAGCAGTGCAAATGTCTCCACAACATCCTTTGTGAGCGGGCCCTCCTCCTCCTCTTTGGTTACCCTGCCCGTATTCATCATCCCGATTTTTCCCCTGTCCCCCTTTGCGAGCGGTATCTCATCAAAGTTTATGATGAGCGGGATACGGTCCAGCAGTGCGATATCCTCGTCGAACACGCCCGGGTAGTCGCCGTTTGAGTGCGGGTTACCCGTGGCGATTGTGTAGAGGTATCCCTCCTTGCCCAGCCTTATTGACCTGCCGCGGATTTCTATGGTGCGGTCGGTGATTGGCAGCAATTGGTTCTGGATAATTCCAGGAACCCTGTTCAGCTCATCGATAAGCATGAACGGGAAATTAATGGTGCTTGCAATCTTGTAAATCTCATCGGGGGTCTTTCCCTTGAGGTCCAAATCGATAAACAGGTCCTTGGTCTTCAGGTCGATGCTTCCCCTCAGGTAAAACCCGGTGTCGCCGAACACGTTCATCTTGAGCGTTTCCGAGACGACGGTTTTTGCGCTTCCCCTCGAGCCGATCAGGTAGGTGTTGTGGCTTGCCAGGACCGCTGCGGCCAAAAGCTCCGAAACCTTGAACCTCCTCCCTGCGACTGAAATCGCGGGCGTGTGGTGGACGAAGTTGCGGTCTATGTGCCTCTTCACGTCAATAAAGGTCCTATAGGCCTTTATCTCACCAGCGCTAATCAGAAGCTCATCTTTCTCCTTAGTAGTATTTGCCATGCTCTATTAGGCGAATAACTAGTATATATACCCTTCCATACCCCGCTCTCGATTTAAATACGGTCAAAAAGGCTTTACTTCCAGAACTGGTACCACTTCTTGTCCTGCTTTCTTATCCTATCCCTGTGCTCCGTGAGCAGCCTCGTGACCTCATCATTGGCCCCTGCTGCGGCATAATCGAACACATCCGCCCCCTGCGTATTCCTCTCGAAGATGTTCGCTCCCTTCTCGAGCAGCAGCTTCACGCACTCGACCGAATGCTTCTCCGCAGCCCTCATAAGCGGTGTTTCCCCCTCATTATTGTGCCTATTGACCTCCCCACCATTATCAATCGCTATTTCCAATCCCTCTTGGAACCCATTCTCACATGCAAACATCAGTACGGTATTTCCGTTCTTATCCACTGCCTTCACATCCGCGCCCCTCTCAATGAGCAGCTCCACCACCTCGGCGTTTTTCCTGCTATGGATGGGGGGATACACGACCGATTCTTTCCTGGACATGGCATACATAAGCGGCGTTGCATCGTTAAAGTCCCTTTCATTAACGTTTTGCCCACGCCCCTTGTACATTCCATATCCCGTAAGCATGAACACGACCTTCTCCAGGCCGAACTCGCACGCCTCGTGCAGCGCGGTGCTGCCGCCTTTGGTCCTTGCGTGTATATTCGCTCCCTTATCGATAAGCAGCTCAAGGATGACGCTGTGCGCCTCATCCCTTGCCGCATACATCAGCGCAGTCCTTCCTATCTTATCCGCATATTCCAGGTCCGCGCCGTTCTCCAGCGCCACCATCACGCCATAAATATACCCATTGCATGCTGAAAACAGCAGTATTCCCTCCGGGGTATTGGTATACCTCGTCCCTCCAATATCCACTGTAATTAGGTTCTCCTGTTCATCCGTATCCACAATCACTGCCGCCAGCTCGCTCTCAGGCTTCTTATCCATAAACATCGGAGCCTTCCTATCCTTAATCCTTTGCAGGACCTCCTTCTTCTTTTCCGGGTCAATGAGCGTTCCTATCTTTTGAGCCATGAATATCATCTTCCGCCATTCTCTCTTAGTAATTTAGCGCACTCGGCCTCTTTGCATACTCTTGCCCACCAAAGCGCTGTATGTCCCTCGTTATCTTTTATGTTCAGCTTTGCGCCGCTATTAATCAGAAGCCTAATTACGCCCTCGTTTCCATGCTGCGCAGCATGAGTAAGCACCGTACTCCCATGATGGTCTTTTGCATTTACATCCGCCTTTGAATTTATGAGCAGCTCCATCATTCTATACATTTCTGGGCGGCCCCCCGCCTTGGCCTTTATCAGCGCCGTCCAGCCAATTTTATCCTTTGCGTTAACATCCGCATTTGCGTCAATGAGCAATTTCGCGGTTTCAGTTCGGCTTTCCTCGGCAGCATACATCAGCGCAGTCGCACCATTATCACTCTTGGCATTCACATCCGCATTGCGGGATAATAGGATTTTTACTGTATTTGCATGTCCCGTGCTGGCAGCCCACATTAATGCAGTAATGCCGTTATTCCTTGCATTTACATCTGCATGGTATTTATCTACCAATAAGGAAACAATTTTGGTATAGCCGCTAAAAGAAGCCAACATTAGCGTAGTCCAATCATTCTCATCCCTAGCTTCAACATCCGCGCCTTTCTTTAGGAATCGTTCTACTTTCTCTTCGTCCCTATCCCTCACGGCCTTGATCAGCTCCGCATCAAAATCTATCACTGGCTTTTTTCTTGCCTTCTTCTTTACAGTTTTTACGAGAGGCTCCGGCTCCGGCTTTAATGCCGCACACAGCGGCTCCTTTCTTTCCCTAATCCTCTGCAGAACCATCGCCTTTTTCCCAGGATCAATCAAGCTGTAAACCATAATCATCACTCTGTTGCGCCTGCTTTCCTGAGTATTTCTTCGCATTTTCCGCCAGCACCGGCATGCATTAGCGCGGTACTGCCTGCCACATCCCTAAAGTTCAGCTTGGCCCCGTTTCCCACCAGCAGCCTAACAAGCTTGACATTTCCATGGCGGACCGCCCAAAAAAGCGCGGTAAACCCGGTCTCTTTGCACCTCGCATCATAGTTCGCACCTTTCCAGATGAGCAATTTCGCCGCGTTAAAATTATCACGATACACTGCCAATATTAATGGCGTATTTTTTCCCTTATCGTCTCGCCTGCAGTTTACATCCGCCCCTGCTGCAAGCAGCGTTTTAATCTTTCCGCAATCTCCTAATTCAGCGGCTTCGCATAGTTTTTTATTGAGCTCTTTTCGGCTCATTAACGAAGCGGACTGTGCCTTGGCCATTCTCTTTCGCTTTCTTTTCACAGGCTTCTTCACTTCTTTAATTATCCCCTCGCTTTCCGGTTTCATTGCGCACAGCGGTGGCTTCCTCTCCCTAATCCTTTGTAGAACTACCTCCATTTTCTTACGGTCAATGAGTGTTCCAATTTGGGCCATGCCAATAATTCCCTCTCAGTGCTATTGATGGCAAATAACACCTATTTATACATTACTATAATGTAGCCCCTCTCACACGGCACAACCCGCCGTTTTGGAATTAGTATTATTAAATGTTGCGAGGTTATTTACACATACCTACGTAAGTAGGCAAAGGATGTGACTTTAATGGAAGATGAAGGTTTTGAAGAGAGGGGCGAGCGAAGGGACCCCCCAAGAAGTTTCTCCCCCAAGCCCGTAAAGCTTGGCGAGAAGGTGAAGGTCCATGTGGATAACATGGGCAAGGAAGGCGACGGTGTTGCCAAGATTGAAGGCTTTGTCGTGTTCGTAAAGGGCGCGACCGAGTCGGATGTCGGGCAGGATGTTGAAGTGAACATTACATTCGTCGGCAGGAAATTCTCTATTGGCGAAAAAGTCATATAGGCGAATAACACATTTTCTTTTTCTCTTTCTTACTTTAATTCCCAAATTACCCCAGTACCCCAATCATGAAAGGTACGGCTATTTCCTTGGATATGTAGAATGCGAACAATGAGGCGAGCATCAGCGGTATGAAATACTTGAACCCCTCAATCCTGTTTCCCGTCCTTATTATCCCAAGCAGCACGCTTGCAGTAAGCGACGAGCCGATAAGCACAACCATTGAAATAAGCGAAATGAAGCTCCCGCTCATTGAGGGGAACCCGATGTTCATGTATGCGGAAACATAGGAAAGCTGCTGCGACGTGGTAATCCCGCTCATGAGCTCCATCACGTTAATGCTCACCGCAAGAAGGAACGGCATCGTAATAACAATCCCAAACAGCACGAATGTAGTATACATTGAAGTCTGCGCAACAAGGCTGTCGTGAAGCTCATCAATCCTCTGTATGTCCGAAGCACTGGTATCCAGCGCCCTTACCACATCCCCTCCCGACCTCAGGGACGTGGTGAACATGACCAATACCCTGTTCAGCAAATCCGACCGTATCCTGGTCTTTATTTCCTCGGTGATTTCCTCCATTGAATTGATGCCCATGGAGCGCGCTGTCATGTACTTGAGCTCTTTTGAAATGACGCCAAACTCAGGGCGCGCTGCAGTCCGGACCGCAACAATCGGCGTCAATCCGGCACTTATGTTCGCTGCAATCACCCTAAGCAGGTCGGGAAGCACCTTCTCAACCTCCCTTCTCCTCCTTTCAATCTCCATCTCAAGCTGCACGTACCTTGCCAAAGGCATCACAACCAGGGTGAGCACCGCAACACCCAGGGCAATACCTCTCCCGTAGAAATAGAACGCAAGCGCAGTGGTGATGAGTGTTGCGGCGATTGAAAATATGGCCGTCCTCTTAATCCACTCCTCCGGCTCGAGCTTGCTTCCCGCGTAACGCAGCTTCTCGTGGATTTGTGTAATCATCTGGGAAATCATAGCAACGGCCTCTTCACCCTAATGTATTCTACGATTGCAACCTGGCACGCAATGAACACGAACGTGACCAGTATCATAACCTGGTCAATGGAGAGCGATATCCTCCCTATGCTGATTGCCCCTCCCCTTGATATGAATATAGATATGGTGGTAAGCAAAAGTATCGTCAATGACGGCAATACAACCGCAAGCATGAGATACAATAGTATGTAGAAGTTCAGGTTCTGCGAATACTGCTTAATCCTGTTATCCTGGTAATTCCTTATGGCCAAAATCAAGTCCTTCATTGCCACATCAAGGCTCGCCCCCGTGTGCAAAACAGTTGACAATTGCCAGAGCACTCTCCTCATGAACTCTGACCTGTTCCTCTTTGCGACGTTAACGAGCGCTTCCTCCTGGCTCTCCCCGCTAACCATCCTCTCAATCACTTCCCTGAACTGCGTTGAAACCTTGCCATATTTCGCCTGCGCAACCCTTCTCATCGCCTCGTTCAATGAAGTGCCCGCAGCAACCTGCATCACCAAATCATTGAGCGCGTAAATGAGATAGGAATCAATCTCCTCAGCCTCTTTCCTGAGCAAAATCCCGGGGTATGCGATGAATACCACGGTGAACATTGCTGAAATAACCGCAAAGCTCGCAATCGCAGGCACAACCGCGCCCGCAATGCTCTTCTCAAACGCAAACGTAAGCACGAATATGAGAACGCCGAACAGCAGCCCCCAAAGCAATGCATTGACCGCCGAAATCACAATATACTGCCCGGACTCAATCTCCGCATCGAGCAATTCCAAATCCGTGTTAAGCTCCTGGAAATGCCCGGTAATGGAGTCACAGGTAGAGGGAAGAATCTGCGCTACCCTCTCCCCAAGCATCTTTGAAATGAACAGCGGTATGTTAATCTTCATCGGCATTCATCCTCATTTCTCATGCATTCATCTTGCCTTTCATCCTCGTTGCTCTTATGCATCATCCATCATGGTTTACAGTACGCTCTCAGGCTTTGCATTCTTCTCAGCTGCCTGGATTACCTTCTGCGGGTCCTTGTAGAACGCCGCCATCATGCTGCCAATCTTGTCGATGGACCTCACCTTGTTCTTCTTCATCCACTCAAGCACCTTTGCCTTGTTCTCAATGTCCTCGACAATCTCATCAATGCTCATGCCCGCGTGCAGGCTCAATTCGCCGAATACCCTTGAGCTCTCGCCGATTTTCTCGAACTCATCGGTCCTCACGCGCCACCTGTAAATCCTGTTGAGATTAATCTCCCCGCCAACACCCAGTTGTACCTCATCAATCTCATACACCCTTCTCTTCCCCGTCTTCCTGTCCCTGTACATCACCACAATCAGGTGCAGTGATTCCAATTCGGTATTGGGTATGGCAAACGGCGGGTTGGTCAGCCTTCTCATCACCTGGTCCCCCGTCTCCGCGTGTATGGTGGAGTAGACGGCATGCCCCGTATGCATCGCCTCAAACAGCACCTCAGCCTCCTCCCTCCTTCTCACTTCACCGACTATAACCCTGTCCGGCCTCATCCTCAATGAGGAGACCATCAAGTCAAGCATGTCAACCTTTCCCTTTCCCTCAACACTCGCGCCCCTCGTTACCATCGGGACCCAGTTGTACCTCAGGTACTGCGGCAGATTAATCTCCCTCGTATCCTCAATCGTAAGTATCCTGTTTGCAGGCGGTATTAATGCACATAATGTATTCAGCGTGCTCGTCTTCCCGCTCGCAGTCCCGCCCACAATCAGCATGTTCATCTCGTACTGCATTGCCTCCCAGAGGAACGCGGCCATGTCGACACTCATCGTCTTTAGCGCATCATCAATGAAATCAACAATGGTCCAGGGCTCCCTCACAAATCTCCTGATTGTAATGGTGTCCCCGTATGCGGAAATCGGGAACAATGTAGCATTAACCCTGTCGCCGCTCGGCAAGTGCGCATCCATGATGGGGTTCAGCACGTTAATGTCCTTGCCCGCCTTCCTCCCGATCTGCGTCGCAATATTGTAAATCTCCTCCTCGTTCTTGAACAGCATATTGGTCTTGAGCCAGCCGTGCTTTTTGTGGTAAACCACAATGGGCTCATAGGACCCGTTTATCACAATCTCCTCGAGCCAGTCATCGCTCATGAGCATCTCAATCTTGCCGAGCCCGTACACCTCGTGCAGCAGCATCCCGCCAACGACTTTCGAGGTCTTCTCATCAAACCCGGGAAAAGACTCGTTCACCAGCTTGAGGCACGCCCTGTAGAACCTGTCCTCCAGCAGCGTCGCCTTCCTCTGGTCAATAATCTCGCTGGGCTCGAGCGCAACCCTGTGCGCAATAATCTCCCTCAAATGGTTCAGGTACTCGTTCGTATAGGGCCCCAGGTTAACCCCTTTTATCTCGTAAATGGGCAGCGGGTCCTCCTTGACATCGAGAACCCTCACGCTTGACGGCACGCCGTGCAGCTCAAGCTCATACTTGTCGATTACCTTTCCCTCAATCTTGGGCTGGAACTCCTCCTGCACCGGCCTTTTCAGTGATACGAGCACCTTGCCGAGCCCCTTCTTCACGTCGACTATGCCCGCATCCTCGAGCAGCATGCAGGTCTTAAGGGCATCTGCAGCGCTAACCTTGGTGACACGCGCAACATCATCAACGGTAACTTCTCCCTTCCCCTCCAACGCCCTGCAAATAAGATCAACACTAGTAGAAATGTCAAGTTCCATGAATTCTAATTCTCACGTAAAGTTTTTATTCTATCTTTACCCTTGTATTAGAGAGATGATGAGTTTAAGCAAAATATACTGACCGGCTTCGGCCTATGATGACATTGACTTGACTCTGATCAGCACTTCTTTAGGCAGTTCTTGGAACTGCCCAAAGCAAGCTTTTTGCTCAAAGCAAAAAGATGCGCCATTTGCAAGTATGCAAATGTGCGACCTGCACTAGAAACCGCCCAAACCCCCCATTAATTAGTCCTTTTTCTCGAACCGATACTTGTCCGGGTTTGTGACGAACTTGTGCAGCCTGCCCACGTTCCTCAAAGGCATCTTGCTCGCCTTTTGTATTGCCTTGTAGGGCCTTCCAATGGCGAACTTCGCAAGGTTCTCGTAATTCTTCGAGTACCTGTCCAGGTATGAGTCCGCCACAAGCGTTAATGCATACAATGTGGTTGACACGCCCCATATGATATAGGCCATTACGAACAGCTTGCCGTTCACGGTCTTCGGGTACAGGTCGCCGTACCCAATGGTTGCAAGCGTTACGACGCAGAAATAGGCGGAATCAATGAAGCTCCAGCCCTCAAGGTAATGCATTGCCAGCGTCCCGATTATCAGGTTAATGAAAAGTATGGCGTACGCTGTGGTAATCTTATGGCTGCCTACGAATCCCATTTGTCTCTAGCTCCTCCGCGTTATTTGAAAATCGCAAAACTTATAAAACTAAACCTCCACAACATTTTCCGTAAGGTGTTTTACAAATGGCAAATGTAACAAGAAAAAAGAAAGAAGATAGGAAACCCGAATCTGCAATGAAAGCGTTTGATAGGATAAAGCAGCGCAGCGAATCTCTCGGGCTGGCCCCAGAGCTGCTCTTTGAGCAGATAGCATGCCTTTACAACAACAAGGCAAGGGCGCTCGAGCTCCTGAAGGCGCACTACGACCCGGATAACTGCGAGATACGCTCAGATGACGGTAAGACAACGGAGATACAGGAGTTCATGTTTAAGCAGCGCGAGGCATACGGCAGGAGAGTAAAGAACAGCGTGAAGCATGACATCGCATTGCTTGAGCTCGAGCTCGGCCCCGCGTCGACCACAAGAAAGGCAATAAGGTCGCTGAAGTACATGACGCATATGCTCCCAGGCCTCTCCAAGATTGAGCAGAACAGGGACAACTAATTCTCTTTTAAATTCTTTTACCCTTAATCCCATTCGTTGGGGCCGTGGGCCAACCTGGTTATGCTACCTGCTTTGGGTATGGGTGAGGGGGACACCCCCTCTGTGCATTCGCTTTGCGAATGACACGTCATTGGCGGAGCCAATGCACGTCCCATAAGACCCAACTCCCCCGTGCGGGCGTTGGAACTAAAAAAAGCAGGTGATCCCAGTTCAAATCTGGGCGGCCCCATATGGAGATGTACGACAATCCCAAGCATCTTGAGGATACGTTCGATGAGGACCTGCCAGAATACCTGCTGCAGGCACAATGGGCAGAATTTGTGGAACTAAAGAAGGCGATAGTCGAATTGCACAGGAAAAAGAAATCTCCCCTGAAGGTTCTGGACGTCGGCATCGGGAATGCGCGGGTCCTCGGGCACCTGGCAGGCATAAAGGAGATATGGGGCCTGATAGGGAATTACGAGGGTATAGATATCGCCCAGAATTGCGTTGATATCACAAATGGCGTTATTGAGGAGCTGAAGATTAGGGACAAGGCAAGCGTGCGGCTGCTGGATGCAGTAAACCTGAAAACTTTAGACAAGAAGTATGACCTTATCATATCCACCTGGTTTACCGCGGGCAACTTCTATCCGTTCGGTTTTGACTTCAAGGGATTCAAGCCGGGATATGACATGTCCACAAATGATAGGTTCACTATGATCCTTAGGCAAGCATACGAGATGCTTACGCCCGGCGGCGAGATTATAATCGGGTCGATGTACATTGACAATGAGGCGACACGAAAAAGGCAGGAGGATGCATACCGCGATTTCGGCTGGTCACTAATCACGGATGAGAGGGACTGCTTTACCGCATCCAAGGATGGCTGGTGGTCCCAAAGGTTTACCGAACAGAGGATATATGATTACCTGCCCTTTGTCCCAAAAAAGAACATCTCATTTATCGCACTTGACACCTACGATTACGCGATGATGGTAATAATACGGAACAACCCCTGAAATTTCCAGAATCAGATATCTATTTCCAACCCGTCTTTTGCAACAGCTGAATTCTCAAAACCCTTCTTTGCCTCTTCGAGATGCGCATCCAGCCCGCTATACCTGTTGCTAATGTGCGTCAGGATAAGCCTCTTGCATCCGGCCCTCTTGGCAATCTCCGCCGCGTCCTTCGCGGTAGCGTGCATCTTCTCATCCGCATCTTCCCTATCCTTTTCAATGAACGTCGCATCCATGATTAACAAATCGGCATCCTTTGCGTTAATCACCAAATTCTCATCGTAAATCGTATCGCCGCTGTACACGATCTTCTTCCCCTTTTTCTTCCAGGTGACGTCCTCAAGCCTCACGGTCTTCCCATTGACCTTCACGCTTCCCTTCTTCTCAATCTCCTTGAACTGCGCGCCCTTTATTCCCAGCGCCTTTGCCTTATCCTCGTAAAACTTGAGCTTGTCATTCTCCTGCAGAACAAACCCGTATGAATGCTTTGTGTGCTTCACCTTGAAAGCACTAACGCTAAACTCATCGCACTCGTAGACGACCTCCTCACCGCCAAACTCCTTCACCTTGACGAAATCAGGGGCTGAATCCAGAAGCAGGCTCTCAACAATCCCGCCCGTCCCTGGCGGCCCAATGATCTGCAATTCACCCTTATAGTTGCCCAACTGAAGAGTATAAACCAGCCCCGGAATTCCCAGGAAATGGTCGGGATGCAGATGGCTAATGAATATGGCTGCCGTCTTGAAATAGCTCAGCTTGTAGGTCATCATCTGCTTCTGCAGGCCTTCGCACGCATCGAACACAAACACCTTGCCCTCGCTGCGTATCCCCACACAGCTCACGCTGCGTGAAGGCGATGGTATTGACCCGCCGCTGCCAAGCATTACTATCCTGAACATCAGGTAAAATGAGTGACGTAATAATTAAAAAGAAAAACAATCAGAGAAAATAAATGAGCGGAGAAAAAAGAAAGAAATTAAGCCCTTGCATCAACTTTTGCGGGCTTATATTTCTCAATGAACTCTTTCTTAACCCTCTTGAGCTCTATCTCCGGAACACCGCTAAGCAGGTCCCATGCAATGCTGAGCGTCTCCTCAATGGGCCTATTCTGGTCAAGGCCCTGCTGGATGAATTTCTTCTCATACTCATCAGCGAACTTGAGGTACTTCTTGTCACGCTCGCTGAGCGCCTCCTCACCGACCACTGCGCTCAACGCCCTCAGGTCCTTACCCTCTGCATAGGCCGCATACAATTGGTCCGCAACACCGCGGTGGTCCTCCCTGGTCTTTCCCTTACCGATACCAAGGTTCATCAATCTTGAGAGCGACTGCAAAACATCGAACGGCGGGTAGATGCCTTTCCTGTGCAATCCCCTGTCCAAAATTAATTGCCCCTCAGTAATGTAACCCGTAAGGTCCGGGATGGGATGCGTCTTATCGTCACCAGGCATTGTAAGGATTGGGAACTGCGTCACGCTTCCCTTCCTTCCCTTAATCATTCCAGCACGCTCATATATGGTTGATAAGTCCGTGTACATGTACCCCGGATAACCCCTTCTTCCGGGCACCTCATTACGCGCGCTTGCAATCTCACGCAACGCCTCCGCATAATTCGTCATGTCCGTCAAAATCACGAGCACGTGCATATCCTTCTCGAACGCAAGATACTCCGCAGTGGTCAGGGCCATACGCGGCGTGATAATCCTCTCCACTGACGGGTCATCCGCCAGGTTAAGGAACAGCACCGTCCTGTCAAGCGCCCCGCTCTTCTCGAAGCTCTTCATGAAGAAGTGCGCCTCCTCAAAGGTGATTCCCATTGCTGCGAACACCACCGCGAATGCGCTCTCCTGCCCGGGCACCGTTGCCTGCCTTGCAATCTGTACCGCAAGCTCATTGTGCGGCAGTCCCGCACCGGAGAAAATCGGCAGCTTCTGCCCCCTCACCAGCGTGTTCATGCCGTCAATAACTGAAACTCCCGTCTGGATGAAGTCGCTCGGCAGCGCCCTTGAGTAGGGGTTAATCGCCTGCCCGATAATGTCAATCTTATCCTCAGCAACAACCGCAGGGCCGTTATCCCTGGGCTCGCCGAGCCCGTTGAAAACCCTGCCCAGCATGTCCTCGCTCACACCGAGCCTCATTGTCTCTCCCAAGAACCTCACTCTAGTTGTTGGCACATCAATGCCCGTAGTCTGCCCGAATATCTGTACGACCGCAAGGCCCTTTGACGTGTCGAGCACCTGCCCTTTCACGCGCTCGCCGTTCGGCAGTATGATCTCCACGAGCTCATTGAAGGCTGAATTGGGCACGTCCTTAACGAACAAAAGCGGCCCTGAAACCTGGTCAACTGTCTGGTATTCCTTAATCATTCTCATGCACCCCTTCTCAACTCAGCCATCTCATCATCAATGTCCTTATGGACCTGAGTGAACGCTCCCTCCATCTTCTCGTTGATGGCAATCTCCTTCATGCGCGCGATCTTCTCGAACATCTTCTGCCTCTTGATAATCTCCTTGTAGGGCACGCCGGCCTTAATCGTATCGGTGACCTTGTTGTGCAAATAGAGGATTGTCTTGAGCATGAAATACTGCTTCAGGATCGGCGTGTACATGTCATAATCAACGTATGCGCTCTGCTGCAGGAAGTCCTCCCTTAGCATCCTGGCAGTTCCCAAAACCGCCTGTTCCGTGTCCGGCAACGCATCCGCACCGACGAGCTGCACAACTTCCTGCAGCTCCGCCTCATTCTGCAATAGTTTCATGGCATCGTTCCTGTTGGAGACGAAATCCTGCGCCGCCTCCTTGCCGTACCACTCCTTGAGCGATTCCAGATAAAGCGAATAGCTCCTCAGCCAGTGTATTGCCGGGAAGTGCCTCCTGTATGCGAGCGGCGCATCCAGCGCAAGGAACGCTTTCGTTACCCTCAATGTGTTCTGCGATACAGGCTCTGAAATATCCCCGCCCGGCGGCGACACTGCGCCAATAATCGTAATCGAGCCCTGCCTCTTATCCGCTCCAAGGCACACCACCCTTCCCGCGCGTTCGTAGAACTCCGCCAATCTCCTCCCGAGATAGGCGGGATATCCCTCCTCACCGGGCATCTCCTCCAGCCTGCCTCCAATCTCCCTCATGGCTTCCGCCCATCTTGAGGTGGAGTCCGCCATGAGCGCCACATCATATCCCATGTCCCTGTAATACTCCGCAATCGTAACTCCAGTGTAAATGCTTGCCTCCCTTGCGGCCACCGGCATGTTTGAGGTGTTCGCAATGAGCACTGTCCTTTCCATGAGCGGCTTCTTGGTCCTCGGGTCCTCAAGATGCGGGAACTCGGTCAGTACTTCCGTCATCTCGTTTCCCCTTTCACCGCAGCCGATGTAAACCACAATCTGCGCATCGCTCCATTTGGCGAGCGCCTGCTGCGTGACTGTCTTCCCGGAGCCGAACGGGCCCGGGATGCACGCGGTGCCTCCCTTCGCAATCGGGAAGAACGTGTCCACCACCCTCTGCCCGGTCATGAGCAAAACGGTGGGCGGCATCTTCTCCGCAAAGGGCCTCCTTCTCTTGACCTCCCATTTCTGCATGAGCATTACTTCGTGCTCATTGCCGCCGTCCTTGATTATCGCGACAACCTCATCAACCGCGAACTTGCCGCTCTTGATCGAATCAATTTTTCCGGAAACTTTTGGCGGCACCATAATCCTGTGCACAATGGTATCCGTCTCCTGCACCGTTCCCAGAACGTCCCCGCCTTTCACGCTCTCGCCTTTCTTTGCGGTCGCCTCAAAATCCCACTTTGTCTTCCTCTCAAGCGTATTTACGGTAACGCCCCTCCCGATGAATGAGCCGGATTTCTCCTCCAGCTTCTCGAGCGGCCTTGCAATCCCGTCCATGATTGATTTCAATAATCCGGGGCCAAGCTCAACGGAGAGCGCCCTGCCCGTGTTCTCCACGGGCTCGCCCGGCCGAATCCCGGAGGTGTCCTCATACACCTGGATGAAAGCAGAATCGCCGTTAAGGCGGATAATCTCGCCAATAAGGCCGGCATCGCCGACCTTGACCACATCGTACATCTTGGCCCCGCTCATTCCAACTGCGGTAACCACCGGTCCTGAAATCCTGTGTATTGTTCCCATTTGTTCACCCTTTTTTCTTCCACTGATGGAAGGGGGCACATCCCCCTTCCCTCGTGTGGTCTACACCTATCCCCCTCGGATGTGTGTAATTTTCTATCATTAACATCAACCCTTCTTTTTCAGGTCAAATCCCAGCGCGCGCCTTACCAGCACGTCCAGGCTTTCGCTCTCCACCGTCGTGCTGCCGTAATCCGGCACCGCAACGATGCTGGGCTTTGCGATAGTCTCAATCCTTTTCTTGAGCGCCCAGTTGAGCATTGAAAACGACCCGTCATCTATTATTATAATGCCAATATCCTCCCTCTTGAGCAGGCCCTCAACGAGCCCGGTCATATCCTTGATATCCTCCCTGTGGTGGAACTCCTTCACTCCCGCTAGCCGCAACCCAATGCATATCTCCTTTGAGCCGACCGCAACAATCTTCATGTCTTCATCCACCTATACGTCATTTCCTTTTCTTCGCTGCCTACTACATTATGAGCCTCGGCTTGATTTCCTCCGGCTTGAGCACGCCTTTCGACACCGCTATGCTCCTAACATTTCGCCTCTCGATATCAAGCCTCTTCACGAACCCGATTATTCCCGCCATGGAGAATGGGTTCGCTGCCCCCGACTTCGTAATCCACGCCATGAGCTTCCTGTCATACAATTCTTCCATCCAGGACAGGTCGCCTTTGCTCTTTTCATAAACGTCTTCGAGCCCGTACAGCTTTACGAGCGCATCAACGCCTTCGGCCGATGCCTTCTTCGCCTTATCCTTGGGCACCGAGCCGCCCCCAAGATACTCGACCTTGCTTCCGAACTTGTGCGCCCTCAATGCCAAATCGAAATTCTTGTAATCTATGAGCTTCTCCAGATAGGTGCGGACCTCCGGCTCATCATCGCACAATGCCTTCAATGCCGCCAGCCTCTCGTAATACGCCTTCTCAATCTCATCAATAATCTGCGCATATTTCTGCGTCTCGTTTCCTATTGAATAGCCCATATCACTGACAATCCTCTTCAAAAGCTCGACATCCTTTACTGCGCGCATCCTCTCCAGCTTTTTCCCGCTGGTTGCGCCCACCTGCACATAATCAGAGGCGTAATCGCCGCCCTCAATGGCCTCCAGGAACAGCAGCTTGAGGTTGTAAACCTCCAGCCTTCCAGTGGCAGCATAGAGCAGCGGCAGCTTTTTCCCGTCGCGCACCATGCCTTCAATTTGCGCGACCTTCTTGCTGAACCTCTCCATCACCGCACGGTCAACGAGCATTGCGCCCGTATGCCTTGCGCGCAGCGTTTCCACATGCGCGCCGTAGGCGGTGTTAAGCATCAGCTCGAGCATGGCGTCCATTGTGCCCACATCGCACATCGCATCAAGGGTAGCCCTGTCGATGAGCTGCGGCCTCGTGGCCCGCAGCCTGGCATTGGCATAGCCGAATTCCCGTGCGCGTGTGTATATGTCAGCCATTTTCAATCACTACTTGAACAGCTTCTTGTACACGTAAGCCTTGATGTCGGCTTCCCGGTCCCTAACGAGCGTTGCAAAAGTCAGGTCGATGAGCACGTTCTTCGCAGGGTCGCGCACAATGATTCCGCCGTTCACTTTCGGGCTGGCCTTCACCTTGTCGTTCTTGCCAGCCACTTCCTTCACCGCGGCCATATCATTCTTCGCGCACTCAATCTCCAGCGATTCCGCGCCCAATCCTTCCTTCCCGCGTGCGTAGAGGCCCTCGAGTATCTTCTTGTACTCGCCTTTCTTGCCCCTGGCATCGTCCAGGCTTTCAAGCGCCTCCTCCATCACCTCGAGCGCCACCGCATCCCTCGCCATCTGCAATTCCTTCTTTGCATCAAGGCGCGCTGCTGCGATGCGCTCTTCCATCATTTTTGCAACTTCCTTCTCGTATGCGGCGAGCTCCAGGTCCTTCTTGGATTCGAGATGCTCCCGCTCGCCCTTCAGCGACTCACGCACTTCCTTTTCGGCCGCCCGCCTTATCGCGTCCGCCTCCTTGTTGGCTTCCTCGATTATGGCGTCGGCAACCGACTCAATCTTCATCTAAATCCCTTTATGGGGCTACTGCCGCGCCAGTACCTATTGCACTTATCAATGGCTGTCCAATTAGCACAATGAGCAGCGCCGATATGGCGAGCGCAAGGATTGCCGTCGTTTCAGGCAGTGCCACGTAAATCAGCATGTTACCGGAAAGCTCCGGCCTCTCTGCAATCGCACCGACCGCTGAGCTGCCGATTGCAGCCTGCGCGTTACCAGTTGCCAATGCGCCAAGACCCATGCTGATGCCTGCGCCAATCGCGGCAAGGCCTATTGCCCAGCCGTAATCCACCACTTTCAATACAGTATCTGCCATTTCATTTCACCTCAATCTCCCAGGGGGGCTCCGCCCCCCCAGATGAGCATTACACTACAATTTTCTTTCCTCCATCCTGAACGGGCTGAATGGTATTCCCCCTCCCTTGAAGAATTTGGAGAAGAATTCCACCGCGTGCAGCCTGCCTCCCTGTATGAGCGACTCGAATGCTGCAAGCCCTATGGCGACGAAGTGCGCCGCCGCAAAGATGACGAACATAACTATCATGAACCATCCCTGGCTCGGGTCGGGCCTCATCATGTTGATGAGCAGCGCAAGTATCACTCCCGACAATCCGACCGCAGCAAGTCGCGCATATGACATGATGTTTGCAATAAGCCCCGGGATCTCAATCAGCCCTATGGCCCCTTCGGTTATCACAATTCCTATCACGGAGATAACTGCAAGCGCGCCACCGATTGTCGTATCAACAACGAGCCCGATCAACCCGATCTCAAGGAGCACCCAGCACGCTTTTGCAATCGCATGCTTCCACTCCTTGTGCATAATCCCCTCGATCATCCCGAGGAAATTGCCGAGCATAATGTGCAGCGCACCAATCCCAATTGTCAGTAATAGCAGCGAAACAACTCCATAGAGCCGGTTCACTATCGGGAACTCAATTCCGAACACGTTGAACGCAAGCTCAAACCCGAAGAACTCCCCGAAGAAGATTCCCCACAGGATTCCCCAGAACGAAGAAATGAATATGATTTTCATGATGTCCCCAAGAATCCCCTTGATCTTGTTCATGTAGAATCCTGAG
>CAILAH010000025.1 GCA_903832205.1 uncultured Microcaldota archaeon
CCCCTGCATTTCATTATGTCCTCCTCGATTGCGCCCGCGGTCGTTATGATGACGCCCGGCTTGGCATCGCGGATGAACTGCGCCGCAATCTCGCGGAGGCCGGAGCTAGCGACGTTTGATGTGAACGAGAAAAACAGGAGTGCCTTTTTGTCATCAACCATTTCATAAAGAATCTCATCTGCGCGTGATAGGTTCGTGGCCTGGATCCCAATAGCCCCGTACGCCTTGAGCAGTTTTGAATATGACTTCACGTCCTCGAAGTCAAACCCGGTTATTTTCTCTTCCATATCCTATCTCACGCCCCCAAAGTTAAGCAACGCCATGATTATTACCATATCACATTTACCAGGGCGCCTTGCCGTCCTTCTGCAATCTCTCGTTGTATTCCTTCGCGAGGGAGTAGGCATCATATGCCTGCCATATCATGTAAATGAACGCGAGAGGTATGGAGACGCAGATGCCCACGATGGTAAATGCGAGGAATGTGGCTATGCCGGCTATAATCCAGCCGCCAATCAGCACGCCGATTCCCCTCTGCAGCCTGCCTGCATAAATCTGGCCTATACCGCAAAGGCCGATAAACGAAAACAGCAGACTAACTATTAGCGCAATTATCGGATTCTTTTCATCTGCCATATGCAAATATCGCACGCCATTCTTATAAGCCTGATAGCAAATTGCAATTGAACTTTATTTTTGCAATTTGCTAGCTAGCAAAACACAATAATTACGCCTGTGTTTTGCTATAAATCACTTCACGAAAATGATGCGCCTCATTATGAGGAATGCGTTGAACCAGCATAACGGCAGCCAAATCGGTGTGCCGAATACCGCTGCCGAGTAGTGCCAGCTTCCCGTAAGGATGCACGCCGACTCCATGCCCGTGCCGAGCAATGCGGCGATGATTGCCGGAGCCAATTCTTCTTTCCTGTATTTTCCCAATAGATAGAGCACTCCCGTCGCAAGCGCAAAAAGCAGGAACAGCGCGATTTCATTCCTGAATACAAGGCCAGTCATTATTGTTCCGATGAATGCGAGCGCGAGCGCCTTAAGCGAAAAGCGCGGTCGGGGGATTTTCCCGCACACCATATCATTGAGCAGGATTACTGAAACGCCCCAGCCGATGGGCAGCCATAGGGGAGTGTAAAGGTAGGATGCGTTCGCATAGCCCCAGGCGCCCATCATCACCGCGATGTTCTCGCACGCGCCGCCCACAATCACCGCAATCAGAAAGCTCTTCGCGTCTTTCCATTTGTCAAGCCAGAGCGCAATAATTGCTGCGATGCCCATAACTGCGGTCAGGAGAAGCTCGTTGCCGTAGAGGAACATCATTCCCACTGTTCCTATGGCGAAGATGAGCAGGGCGTAAACAGGCCTCATGTTAATGTAAATTTGCCAAAAATTAAAAACCATCTGAGAACGCCAGAACGGAGAGGGCATCAAAAACGTTAAAAAACAATGCGCACTTAAAACTGTGTTTACGCCTCAGTAACTCAAACTGGTAGAGTGCGTCCTTGGTAAGAGCTTTTCTTTCGGTGCGCAGGAGCTGATCGCTGCTCCCTGCTTTCCAAAGAAAACCTCGGAAAAGAAATTACATTCCAAAAAGGACGAAGTCGGGAGTTCAAATGCAGGGCCCCTGCGGGCCCCGCACCCCATGCAACCATGGGATGCATTGTTGAAAATCTCCCCTGGGGCTTTCTTTTTATCAGATAACTAATGAGGGGGAGGTGTAGACCACACGACATGCATTCGGCGGAGAGCCAAATGATGCATCATCTTCGCACGGCGAAGATGCATGGGAGGGGGACGCTTCCCCCTCATCAGTGCCTGGGGCTTTCTATTTTTTATCGTATTGGTTCAGCCAGACGCTTCCTTCCTGCGAATATTCCTGAATCAATTTTGCGATATCCTCGTGATGGTTGTCCATCGCGCACGTAAGTGCACCATACCCTTTCCTGTCCCGTATATTTACGCTGGCGCCCTGCTCAAGCAGGTATTTTGCGATGTCATAATAGCCGAGCTTTGCCGCTTCCATGAGCGCGGTCTTGCCGTACCTGTCCTGTATGTCCTTGTTCAGGCTCGCCTCAACAAATATTTTGACGATTTCAATGTTGCCTGTTTTTGCCGACTCAACCATGGGCGACCTGCCCAAAAAATCATAGTTCCTCACGGGGCAGCCGCCAATGGACATTAGCCTCCTTATCTCCACGATGTTTCTTGTGCGTATGGCCTCCATGAACTCATATTCGGGATTTTTTTCCATCCTGTTCTTCAGGAGGCGCATGCGCACTATTGTATCTGGTGTCTCAAGGTGCAGCAGCCCTTTCTTTTTTAGGATTAAGTCAGGGTCGGGCTGCCATCGTTTTCGCCTTCTCGTTCCGTAGGACATTG
The DNA here is from genome assembly GCA_903832205.1 of uncultured Microcaldota archaeon. Taxonomy (GTDB): domain Archaea; phylum Micrarchaeota; class Micrarchaeia; order CAILAH01; family CAILAH01; genus CAILAH01. The sequence goes on from CAILAH010000025.1 coordinate 2,392, forward strand.
AGAACACCTGATAATACGTAACTGCCGAGGTTAATACGGCTTTCGTTTATCCTCAAATATAAATATATCACGCCTAAAAAATGCATGCTCGAATTCATTGAGCCATTCATTCTTCTCCTCGTGATTATGGACCCGCTTGTCAGCATGAGCGCGCTGCTCTCGCTTGCGGGAAACAAGGACGGGAAGGAGGTGCAAAAGATTGCGCTCAAGTCTGTTTTTGTTGCGGCGCTGGTGTTCTTCATCTTTGCAATCGGCGGCGAGGCCGTTTTGCAGGTGCTCGGCGTGGGCCTTGACAGCTTCAAGGTCGCGGGCGGGATTGTGCTGATGCTGCTCGGCGTACAGATGGCGCTCGGTATCTCATTGCCGAAGAAAACCGGGGACCTAAGCTCGGCAGCAGTGGTCATCGGGACGCCGCTCATCACAGGTCCGGCAACAATTGCAACCACGATTATCCTGGTAAAGGAAAACGGGAGCATTATAACGCTGGTTGCGGGAACGCTTGCGCTCCTGGTGGTGCTGGTTTCCCTTATGCTTGTGCAGCCCATCAGCAAATATCTCGGCAAAAACGGGATGCAGGTGCTCTCAACAATGATGGGCATAGTCACGATTGCCTGGGGAGTCCAGTTCATGCTTACGGGCGCGGCAGCATACATAAACTAAAACGGAGTGGATACACATGGACGAAAACACAATGAAGATTGACTGCAAATGCGGCAAAAGCCTCGGGCTTAAGAGGCACGAGGGCCTGAGCTATACGTTCTCCATAAAATGCGAGTGCGGCAGGTACTGGGTGCTTGAAGACATGAGCGAGAACCTGAAGGAGAATGTGAATGATGCGGAAATAATCGACTCCATGTTCTGAGGAGAAGAAATAGGGGATAAACTGCATTGTTCTAAAGGGAAAAATTGTGGAGAGGGCAATCCGCTTTGTTCTGAAGGAAAAAATTAGTAGGGGACAATCTGTTTTATCTGGTCGAGCTTGGAGATTACGAAATCCGCGTCCACCTCGCCAATCTTTTTTGACTCAGCCACCTTCTGGACAGTGATGCCGAACTTGTTTTCCTTGGCGGCCTTCAGTATGCCTTTGGTGTCGTCCACAACGACCGCATCCTCGACAAAATAGCTGTTGCTCTCAAGCCAGCGCTTCACGATTGCGAACCCCTCTTCCTTGGTTGCTGCCATGGTGTCCGTACAGAAGACGAACCTGAAATTCGAGTCGAGCTTTGACTTCTGCAGGAACATGCGCAGCGGCCTGCTGTAGAAATGCGTGTAAAGGAAGACGTCACCCAGCTCATCAAGCGAGAACAGCGACTGGTCCACGAACTCCACCATCCTGGTGGTCGCATATTCAAGCCTGCTCTCGTAATCGATGCGCTTTTCCGCAAGCAGGTTGGACAGGTCGCGTTCCGTTGCGTGCCCTTCGCACACGTCAAAATACATTTTCCTTATTTCGGCGTGCTCCGGCTTGCCGCGGAACTCGGGGACCAGGAAATAAGATAGGAAATGCGGATTGTCAACAACGACACCGAATAAGTCAAGAATAATCGCACGCCTTGCCATGCATAAATTAGAGGGGCAAACGTTAAATTCAGTTGCGCTTACCTGAAAACCACGTTGGACGAGTCGTCGCCGCCAGGAAGCTTTGAGCGGAAGTGCGGCTCGAACTCTTCCTTTGGCGGCCTGTCGCCCTTGCCCTTTCCTTTCTTGCCCTCCTCTTTCTCCTTTTTCTCGCTCTCATCGGCGGTTTTCTGAAAATCCTTATTCACGATTATCTTGCCGCTGTCCTCTGACAGGTATTTCCTCTCAATTAGCTCCTCGGTCGCGAGATTGACGCGCGCCTTGAACTTGGGGGACATCTTTGGCGCGCCGAATATTGCCGCCACTTCCTTTGGTATGTCCTCGCCTGAGATGCTGATGCCGTTGCTCACAACAAGAAGCACCGCAAGGCGTATCTCGGGCAGGGGTATGTAATTCATCGGCCTTATCTCCGCATCGCTTCTCCTGATGTTGAACATGAACTTGGGCTCCTGCGCCCAGTAAAGCTCGCCGTCAATGGTGACTTCTGGGGCGGGCAGGTGCGAATCAAGCACCTCATCGAACCTGTTTTTTGTGCGCACGCCCTCCTTTATGCCGTAGCATTCGAACAGGCGTTTCATCAGCAGGTCCCTGTGTATGGGGCCCTCCGACTTCACGATGTCGCGCACCTTGCTGAAGAAATCAAGCTTCATGAAATCATCGGGGGACCCGAGCGCGGGGCACACGATTGTCGGGTACTCCTTTATCGCGAACGAGAGCTCGTTTTCCGCCGCCTGCATGCGCGTATGCTTTTTCTCATCCTCATCTTTTGCCCTCACGGTCGTGTCGGGCATCTTGAGCAGCTCCAGTATGCGCTCCGACTCCTTGTCGGGATTTAGCATCCAGTCATAGGACCATATGCGGTGCACTTTCCAGCCGAGGGACTCGAGCATCTCGCGCCTTATGCGGTCGCGGTCGCTCGTGCTTCGTGCGCTCCCGTAGGCCTTGCCGTCAAGCTCGAGTGCGAGCGCGTACTTGTTTTCATCATCAATGCTGCGTATGGCGACGTCAATGTTGAAGCGCGAGCTGCCCACGCTCTTGTCCACGGCGAGCCCGAGCGCGAGCAATCTCTTGTAGACCGCCTCCTGCAGCTCCGATTCGAACTCATTCTGCTTTTTCGATTGCGCCTCGCCCGCGCGCGCATACTGCAGGTACCTCTTGAGCATTATCATTCCTTCGCTGCCCGCGCGCGCCTCATTGATGTCCTCGGGAAGAATTGAGGAGACCACGTTCACGCGCTCAACCGCCCTTGATATGGCGACGTTGAGCCTGCGTATGCCGCCCTCGCGGTTGAGCGGCCCGAAGTTCATGGTGAAATGGCCTTCCGAATCGCGGCCGTAGCCCACGCTTATGATTATCACGTCCCTCTCATCGCCCTGCACCGTCTCCAGGTTCTTGACAAAGAAGCCGTGCAGCCCGTCGCCGCCAAGCAGCCTGTGATAGGAAGGGTGCCAGGTGACAAAATAATCCAGCTCCTCCAGTATTGCCTGCTGCTGCGCAATGCTGAACGCGATTATGCCGAGCGATTTTTCTGGCGTGGTGTCGAAATGCTGCTTGATGAGCTCCACCACTTTCTTTGCCTCTATGCGGTTCTGCCTGCTGCCGCCGCGCTCATAGACGCCGTTGCGCACATAGGTGAAATCTATTGCGAAGCTGTCCACCAGGTTGTTTGGGAATGTGATGAGGTCGCCGTTGTAGAAATTCCTGTTTGAGAAATTGATGAGCGACTCGTCCCTGCTGCGGTAGTGCCAGCGCAGCATCTGCGTGCCCATTGCCGTGGACGCCTCGTCAAGTATGCTGGTCGCCTCCTCAAGCCCCTCCTCCACATCTATGTCCTCATTTACCTTGAAGAACATGGTCGGGGGAAGCTGCTTGGAGTCGCCCACTATTATCACCTGCTTGCTGCGGATGATTGAGCTGATGGCATCCTCCACCATCACCTGGGACGCCTCGTCGAAAATAACGGTGTCGAATTCCATAACTTCCGGGTCGATGAACCTCGCAACGGAGAGCGGGCTCATCATGAAGCACGGCTTGAGGACGAACACCAGGTTCTTTATTTCGGAAAACAGCTTGCGCAGCGGCTTGTGCCTCCTGCTCTTGCTTATCTCCTTTGAGAGAATCCCCACTTCCGAGCTGCGCGACGTGAGGCCAATCTTCGGCTTCTTCGCCTCAATCATGCCGATTATCTGGTTTCTTGAGTAGTACTTGTGCTCGCGGTCGCTCTCCACAAATTTCCCGTATATCATGTCAAGGTATTCGCGGCTCCTGCGCGCCAGGTCGAGATTCATCTGCGACAGGTAGGCCTGCAGGAAAACCTTCTCGTAAAGCTCGCCTATCTTGTAGCCGCGCGCCTCCACCGCCATGCACTTGTCGAATATCCTGCGCAGCTCCGGGTTGAGCTTGTCGAGCGTTGTCTTGAATTCCACCCATTTTGAAATCTCGCCCACATTGCGGCCAACGAATTCAAGGCGCTCCTCAAGCCTCTCCCAGGATGCGGAAAGCAGGAAGCGCTCGGACGCCTCGGTCTCGAAATATTCGCTTATGGTGAGATAGCTGTCCGTGAGCGCCGTGGTGTGCGCCTGGAACTTCTGCGCCAGGGGCGCCAGGTCGGTGCCCGAGCAGACGGAGCGGATGAGCC
>CAILAH010000026.1 GCA_903832205.1 uncultured Microcaldota archaeon
ATCCAGGGCAGGCTGCGGCATTGGTAACAGCAAGCAAGCTAAGTCCAATAAGAAAAACCAGCAATAACAACTTTGAATTAGGCAGTATCTAATCACGCCCTCATTTATAGCATACTTACAGGTAACGCTTATATATTATCAAGACAAGGAATCGGCAAAAACAATAAAATAAAAATAGAATTTTTTTTATGGCTGCTAGGTTTACTCAGCTATTTCTTGAGCGCCGATGTTATCATTGGGACATCGACATCCTCGCCGTTGGCCGCCTTGTAGCCCACATAGATTGCGTAGAGCCACACGAAGAAGCCTATCAGGAATACGGACAGCACCATGCCCACTATGCCCAGCACCGCAGACTGCTTGCAGTGGAACACCGTCTTCTGCTCCTTGTTCAGGAGATAGAGCACCAGCGAGCCGAGGGGCGCGAAGAAGTACGCACAAAAAATGTCCCATCTTGTGCCGCCGCTAGCCGATTCCTTTTCAGGTTTTGATTCTACTTTGTTTGGTCCTGCCATTTCACCCACCACTACCATTTCGCTCTCGCCCGTGTCGTGCTTGAGCCTGCTCTTTTCGTCCTCAAGGAACCTCCCCGCCATCGGGGAACGCTTCATTTCCTTGGGTTCTGTCTTCTTGAAGTCCGTTTTCCTCTTAAATGTATCAACCATTTTATCACCTAAAGGAGCTTGAGATGTTTTGTGAGCGCGTCTATGTCCGCGGATTTTGCGGGCCCGATTGCGAGCGCGGTAATGGTGCCGGGTTCCAATTGAGTGAGGCCAGCGTCCTGTATGAGCGCGCAGGGGAGCCTTGCCTTTTTTGCCTTTGAAAAGATGGACTGCATCTCCGTGAGCGGGGCCTTCACCGCAATCTTCTTCTCGCCCTGCATCTGCCAGTCCGAGACGACGCGCGGCGTGCTTTCCTGTGCAATTTCGAATGCGCGGATTGCGGAGTGCGCCCCTTGCGCCACTGCCTTGCCTTTGGACATCTCCAGGTCGCTGCGAATGATGATGACCTGTTTTATCTCTTCCATCATATGGGAAAGTATCTCCGTAAAGTGTTAAATACGTTTGAAGGCGCAATAGGATAATACGGGAGTGCGAAAGACATACGGTGGAAGTGCGATATTTATGGAAGAGCTGAAGGGGCTCATTGAGGAATTGCAGAGGGTGGAGAAGGCAAGGGTCAGCTGTGCCGGGTTGCTAAACGTGCTTGATGGGATAAAGGAGGAGTGCGGGAAGGGGAAAAAGGACGTTAGCATAAGGGTGGGTGCGGTTGATGCGAGCATCATTCTCCAGGAGTTCCATGCGTTCGATTTGATGATTACAAAGACGGTTGGCGCGGTTTTTGAGTATGAGAACGGGAAGCTGAAGAATTATGAGTACCTGCCTTCGCCGTTCCCAAAGGAGAAATTACACGTGCACGGCTCGATGGATTTGATGGAGCTCAATAATTACAGGAATATTGTGAGACTCAAGGAGGAGATTGCGCTTGCTTCCAAGGTTGCGGAGAAGTGCGACCTGCTTCTTGTGGACGGGTCGCTTGTTCCTCTGCCTGGGGATAAGCCCTCGGGAAAGGAGCTGAGGAAGGAGTATGAGGTGCTGTTGGAGCTTTACAGGGACCTATTCTCGAAGCATGAGGATAAGGTTGTGGGCGTGGTGAAGGACTCAAGGAGCAGGAGGTTCCTGGAGGAGTACTCCGCGCATATGGACTCGGCAGTAATGGGCAACTCAACGGACAGCACGATGCTGGATTTGGTGCTTGAGAAGGGCGAGATGAGCAGGGTGCTCACCTACTCGAAGGATGCGCAGAATAACCAGGTGCTCAAGGATTTGCTGCCCTATTCGGAGAGATTGAATTGCGCCTATTTGAAGCCGGGGAAGAATGACAGGCCGGTGAGGATTGAGTTCTTTGGCGAGAACAGGGAGCTTATTGAGAAGGTGTATGCGCTCTGCAATATTAACGATAATTATTCATATCCGGCAATACTGATTGATGTGGATTTGCGGGCTTTGATTGACCCGAGAAATGTGGAGAGGATATACAGGGAGATTGAGGTGGCACCGTTCCTGAGGGATGCGAGGATGCTGAGGAGGAATTCCAGGCCTTTCAGGACCAAGGAGCGCACCTAGGCGCGCCTGGGGCGGCGGGGCCTTGGTGCAGGAAAAATGTATTTATGCTTCAGACGTGGGCCTTTTTTGAAAAAGGGTAAGATTTTTGCCGAGAGAGGAGCCGTCAGGTGCGGATTTTAACGAGAGAGACTCTGAGAGAGAGCAGTCTATTTAAGCACTAAAACTTATAAATCTTAGGTTGGAAAGTATTCTGTAGCTCCACTCCGAGTTTGCGGCCATAATTGGTCGCCAAAACGCCACCGCCAGTCCCATGGACTGGCCTAATTCTTTTTTAGGAATAGGCTAGTGCTAACATGTTTTTAGAAATCTTGATGAAGCCAAGTGTGGGATGGCTTAAATAAAAGAAAAAAGATTCCTGGTTATCTTTTCCTGCCAATCATTGCCTTTGCAAACACCGCAAGGCCCAAGAGCGCGGGAAGTATGAGGCAGGGGGAGGGCGGTTCCTCAGGGCGGACGCATTTGTGGGCTTGGCACACATAGCCTGAGTTGCAGTCGCCGTTTATGTTGCATCCTCCTGTGCCGGGCGGGAAGCCGGTTGTGGTGCCAAGCGGTGTTGGGGAACAGAGATTGTTCCTGCAGGAGAGCCCCTCGCCGCTGTAGACGCACTGGTAGTCTGCCTGGCAGGAGACGCTCTTTGAGATTGGGACAGTCGCAACATAGGTTCCTATGGGCTTGCTTCCATCAACCTGGTCGTAGAACTCCTGCGTGGTGATGGTAAACGCATTTGATGCCCTGTTGTTCGTGTTCGGCTGGAACGCGTACATCGAGATTGTGGCATCGTACTCGCGCGGCGGGTAGGGGACGTTCACCACTCCTTCGCCCACGGGAACATCGTAGGAGTAGGAGAGGTAAGCATTATCTCCGCTGAATTTTACATCAACGTGCACCATCACGCCGTCGGAGAGCGTGTTGCCGCTGGAATCGGTGAGGATGAGCGCAACGGTGCTGCCGTTGAGCGCCTCAAGGTCGGTGCGGTAGGCTGATGCCGCGGTGCCGTTGCCGGAATAGCCGAAGGGCTCGCCCTGGTCCCACTTGCCGTTGCTGTTCAGGTCCTGGTAGGCGCCGTGCATCATGAATACTTTATCGAGCTGTGTGACTTTGGTATCCTTGTCATAGTATTCAAGCAGAGGCTTGTAGCCGGATGCGTTGAGCGCAATGTAGAGGTCGTGTAAAGTGATGACGTGCCTCACGCCCTTGCCGTCGCCGAAATCGCGGGATTGAGAGTAGGCGTCCCAGAGCGTTGAGGTTGGGATTACAATGAAGTCGTCATCCATACCGCCGCGGGATTGCGGCGAGTCGCGCAGGTCTTCCAGGAGGGATGCGATTGCCATCTCCTCCATCATGCCAGGGCCGCTGTATTTGTTGGTTACCCTGAACACCTTCTCGCGCATCTGGTAGTTGAGCTCAAGGTCGAATGCGACACCGCGTATCCTGTAGAGGTCGTAGTCGGGGTTGTCCTTGTAGTAGTTCTTCATTTCCCAGGCGCAGTACTCCGCCCAGCCCTCAATGAGGCCGAAGCCGGAATCGGAGTTGCCGTAATAGCCGCCGTGGTCCGAGCCTGCAGGGGCCACCTTGGTGTTGAATATCTCGTTCTGTATGTGGTGGCAGTACTCGTGGTACATCGTGTCCTCAATGTATGAGGTGGTGAACTGGGAGCTCATTGGGAGGAGGAACATGCCCACATCATTTGGGTTTGTGGCCGCATTGACTTCGTCACCGTGCGAATTGCCGTCATTGCTGTAGACGCTCACCCTTTCTTTTATGGTGGAGGATTTCTGGAAGACGTTCTCCTTGTAGTCGATTGCCTTTTGAGCGGTCGCATAGACCTTTGCCGCATCCGAAATCTTCTTGGTTTTCATGCTTGTGAGGTCCATCTCATAGTTGGAGATGCGGGAGTCGGTTACGGGAACATCCTCTTCATACACATAGTCGAGCGGGGCGTTGGGGCTGCCCTCAACCACGTAGAGCCTGCCCTTGGATTCGTCAAAGACGATGTCAGTGGTTATCTCATAGCCAGGCTGGAACGCTGCCGGATCATCCCAGGTGAATTTTCCCTCCGCATCTGTCACCAAATGGCCGTATGCGTAGATGTGGCTGTCCTTCACTGCGATTGTTTCTATCTTAATGTATTTCAGCGGAACCTTGGTGCCTTTGGAATCGTAGTAGAAGACCTGGCCGTTCATTTTCACTGCCTTGCATTTGGTGTTATCTTCGCATCCCTGGGGGCACTGCTCCTCCTTGTAGGTGCATTCACCCGTGTCGGAATTGCAGGCGCCAATGGTGGACATTATGCCGTTTTCGCATTTGTCGGGGCATTCAACGTTTTTGCATTTATCTTCCGCGGGCTGCTGCGCTGCGGGGAGCGAGTTCCTGCAGTCCAGGCCAGGGTATGTCTCGCCTCCGTTTGGGCAGTTGCAGCTGCAGTCCATCTGCGTGTCCTTGAATATTACGTATGCGACGTATGCGCACTCCGGGCCAAGCTTGGCCTTGCAGTATTGGTCGCAGTATTCGGTGTATGTCCTGCTGCCGTAGCAGAGGCGCTTCTCCTCAGGTGGCTGTGGTGGAATTACGGCTTCGCCGCATTTTGCAGCGCAGGCGGTCTGGACGGGCTTGCAGTATTTGTCCTTCAGTACCGTGTAGCAGGTGGATTCCTTTTCCCTGCAGTAATCATCGAGTGGAGAGTATTCGGCCTGGATTTCGTTTGCGGCCATGCAGTCCATATAGATTTTATCGCAGGTCGCCTCCTTTTCTGCCCTGAATGCCGTTCCGGGCGTCTCGTAATAGTCGGTGCCGCTCGAGTAGATGCCGCTCTTGCATCCCCTGTAACTCCAGATGCAGTCGAACGCGCACTGCTGCTGCGTGGTCAGGGCGTCGTATGCGGTCATGTCATAGAGCGAGCAGTAGGAATATTCGCACGCCCAGATGCCGGTCATGGTTTCGCAGTTGGTCGCGCAGTCCATATAGTCCATCTCCGCGAATGCGAGCGGCGCGCCGAGCAGGAGCAGGATAAGAAAGCAGCGTGAGTACATGGGTAAGAATGTAATCGGAAAATATTTAAACAATAGATGGGAATAGATATGCATGGCGAATAAACTGAAGCCCATCGTTCAGGAAGAAAAGGACTTGCTTGAGATGGCTGATCCTCGCATTAAATACCAGGTTAAGCAGTACACAAGCGGTGTGAACAAGGACCTGATTGAGAAGGCGCTGGGAAGGGCGCTCGGGAAGGAGTATAATATACAGAAGGCCGTTGAGGGATTCAGGGAGGGGCTGATGCGTGCGAATGAGGGCTTGCAGGAGAACAAGAAATTGTCTGATAAGGAGATTGAGAAATTATCATTGCTCGTGTTCATCGCAATACCAGAATCCGGATGGAACTGGGCGGTGTCAAAGGACATTTGCGTGGGCCCATACCAGTTCAGCAAGGCAACGGGGAAGAAGTACGGCCTCGTGACGGATACGGAGGATAAGAGAAAGGACATCTACGAATCGGCAAAGGCTGCGGGAAAGTATTTGTGCGACCTTTATGCTGATTTGAACAGGGACATAAGGCTTGCATTGTCAGCGTATAACTCGGGCATGCCCCTTGAATATAAGAAGACTGCCAGGAAGCCCACCTACGAGGGATACAGGAAGTATTTGGAGAAATTAAAGGTGGATGCGGAGGAGAAGAAACTCAGCGGCAATGACAAGCTCAAGGAAGAAGGAGTAAGAAAGCTTAGCAACATTTACCAGAATATCAATTATGTCCCCGGATGCATCGCAGCAATACAGGTGCTGAAGAGCAAGTATCCGGAGTTCCTGGATTACGCGCAGGGGAAGATTACCTATACCGAATTGGAGAAGAAGGTGGAGAAGTATCAGCTGGCCGCATTGGAGCCGAAGATTTACACGAGGGATAATGCGTTCGCGCATAAGGTGAAGAAGGGAGAGGGCCTTGAGGACATACTTAAGATGTATAGGAGGTTCGGGAAATATGTTGAAGTTGAGAAGATGAACATCAGGTTCCTGAACAACATGGCGAAGGACGGGGAAGTGACGGCGGGAATGAAAATACTGCTTCCCGAGGATTACAGGAGCAGGGTGGGGCCCAAGGTTATTCCCAGGCCTAGCAAGGAGTATGTTGCATTCAAGAATGTCAGGAAGGGCGGGGAGGAGAAGGTTGAGTACAAGGTCAAGCCGGGCGATTCGCTCTACAAGATCATGGCAGAGTATGACATCCCCAAATGGTTTCTTGACCAGGTGAAGAGGGCGAATAACCTGAAGTCGGACGTAATCATTGCGGGGCAGACGCTGGTGCTTCCCGCTGATTTGGTTAACAAGTATGCGAAAAGGGAGAAGAAGAAAAAGGACGAAATCAGTTAGCAGTTAATGCGTTTAAAAAAAAGAAATGTGCAAAAAGAAAGAGGATACGGCTTAAAGCTGTATGCTGAATTCTAATTTTTTCCTCATTTCTGTCGGGAACGCCATTGCCATGAGTTCCTTAGTCATGAGGCCCGCCATCGCAAGGGACACATCCGCCGGCTCCTTTATCCTGTGCAGCGCAATGCCCGCATCGAGCACGTCCCTTTCCATGCGCTGGTCCTCTCCCAGGCTGATGAAGACCGACCTTTGCTCCTTGAGCATGCCAAGCAAGCCGTCCTTTACCAGGCCCCAGTTCTGTATGCAGCCATCGCTTACAAAGACGACGAGCGCCTGGGGAAAGACAAAGGTCCCTTGGGGCTCAACCGCCATATTCTTAGTAAGCGCAGTGAAGAGCTTGCATGCGTCAATTTCACTGGACTCCATCTGCGGCTTTTCTGCAGCTGCCTGTATCTTCGCCACCTGCTTCAGGCTGTACCAGGGGCTTATGACCGTGTCACGCGAGAAGATTGCAACGCTTACCTTTGCGTCATTCAGCATGCCCTGCTTCTTCATTCCTTCAAGCGCCAGGAGCGAAACGTTCAGGCCCTCCTGAACATGAAGATATCTATCTTTATCCATCATGGAACCGGAGCCGTCAAGGACGAACATTATCTTCGGGTCCGTCATGTAGCGGGATGCGAACGCCTTGCCCTTCTTAGGCTGTGCACGGGAAGCGGCTTTCACGCCCGCAGCATGACTTGAGGCAAATGCCGCACAATCAGCAATCGTGGCGCCTTTTGCAACTTTCTTTTTCTTCTCTGCATCATTTTGCAGGTTCTTTGTTCTTGTATTAGTCATAGTATTCACCTTGTAGTATTATCGTTACTGTTTTGCGCCCGCATTGATGAGCAATATTGCCGCATCGTTGTGGCGGTGCTCCTTTGCGAGCATTAGCGCGGTGCTCCCAGAGCGGTCCCACAATGTAAAGTCCGCTTTTGCATCCAGGAGCGCGCGGGTAATCCTGAGAACTGAATCATGGGGCATGAGTGCCATTACCACTATAAGCGCGGTCTGGCCGTACATGTCCCTCATGTTGACGTTTGCCTTGCGCTTAATGAGCAAGTCGACTACATCGCAGCATCCCCATTTGGCCGCAGCCATCAGTGCCGTTGCGCCCATATGGTCGGTTGCATCAATATTTGCGCCATTGTCAAGAAGCACTCCCACTATTTCCGTTTTCGCATCTTGGGCAGCGCGGATCAGGTGCGTGAGGCCGCCGTTGTTGAGGCGCGTGTTTACCTTTACGCCCTTTCTAATCAGGTCCCTTACCACTTCAATATCCCCGCACATAATTGCCTCAGACATTGCATGGTACATCTTCAGGTGCTCCGCATCCTCAAATGCCGGGTTCGCCGGATAAACCTTTTCCGTTGCGGGCTTCTTGGCGTTGAATTGCACGCCGACGGATTTTACACCTGCTGTCTTTCCATCCTTCTTTTTCGTTTTTGTATCATTCATAGTATTCACCATTAGCATAATCTTATTCCACGCCACCCACGCCTAAAGCCTCAGAGGGCCGGAGGTTGGCGAGGATGTACCTCTTGCCGCCGAGGTCGTTGTTGCCGCCGCGAGCCAGAGGTCTTACACCCACTCCACTTATCCTGTAAAAACTGCGCTTCTCTTCATCCGATAATTGGCCCAAGAGTAGCACTTCTGTCTGCAATGGGATGCGGGTTCTTTCATCAACCTTTCCTACAGTGCCATCCTGAAGCAGGCCGTGGAGGACGATTATTGTTTTGGGGTTAATGATTATGTTTCTGCTTTCCTCATGAATCATTCCCGGGTCGATAAATAAGCCTATGCCCTTTTCTCCAATTGCGTTAGGTGGAATGTAACTTGCCGGAAGTGTCCAGCCGGTTTTGGAATCTACGATGTCTTTTCCTTGAACAAAGACTCCATCTTCCTCGGGGTATGCGAGTATCTCCCTTGCCCACGCTGAATAATAGTTCCTTTCTTTCAAGGGTTCCCACTTTTCAGAATGGACAAGATAATCATCATGAAGAACGTTTGACGGAAGATGAAGGCGATGTGTTGACACAAGCTTGAACGCCCCCAGATAATCAAATCTTATGGAGCGATTGGTGACCGGTGCCGCTGCGATTATTATGGAATTGGCAGGACGCCCTGCTGAGAGTATTTTTATTTCCTTTCCTAAATCGTTCTCTGCATAAGTGGAAACTACATTTGCTTTTTGTAATGGCTTCTCAGGCGCGGGCTTCTCCGCGCAGAATGGGGCCTCATGGCGCCTAATCCTGCCGAGAACTTCGGCCTTCTTTTTTTGGTCGATCAATGCTCCAAAATATCTTTCTGCCATTAGTATTCACTTCTGGATTTTATTCTCCCTTCTTCTCCGCCTCTAGTATTGCGTTCATTGTCTTCTTGGTGACGTCAATCATCAGGTTTGCCATGTCCTCATCCTTGTTGATGGGGTCGGTCACGGCATGGCCTGCCGCTGCAAAGTCCGAGGCGGTGGTGTTGCCGTATGAGCCGAGCCTTACGAAGACCACCTGGTGCCTTTTCATGGAGGCGAGCAGCTCGTCCTTCGCGGTGCTCCAGTTGTATATTTCACCGTCTGAGAGCAGGATTATCAGTGAGGGGTCCGCCTTGTCGAGCTCGGGGCACAAGACCTTCGGGTCGAGCTGCGTGCCGCCGCTCTGGTAGTTGAACATCGCCCTGCGGATTGCATCCGCCTGGGAGAAGTCCCTCCATCCGCTCACTACGGTTGCATCCGAGAACGTGACCATCTGTAATTTTATGTACGGGAGTATGCCCTCGCGCTGCAGCCATTTCATCGTTCCAACTGCGCCAAGCAATGCGAAGTGGTAGCCGCTGCCTTCAGGCCACGGGATTATCGAGTTGCTCCTGCTTCCGCAGAACATTGAGCCGGATGTGTCCACTATCCACATCACGTTCGGGAATCCCTTTATCCCCTTCATGAACGGGAAGTTCATCTCGTACTTGAACCTGTGTGCGCCAAGCGTTGGTTCGCCCTCGTCACTTAGCATAGGGCCGAATATGTCCCTCTGCTCGTGCACGTCAGGGTCGAATTCCTCCGGCTTGAACTTCTTCACCGGCATGCTCATCCCCTTGTCCTCCTCTTCCGCAGTGATCGGGATGTCTGCCGCCTCAATCTCATAGTAGTATTGCACTGCTTCGGCCGCATCCATAAAGTGCGGCACGCCTGCGGAGCCTGCGCCCCTGCCGCGTCCCTTTCCCTTTGCGCGGTTGATGCGGTCCTCCATTACTTTCTTTCTCTGGTCGTCCTTCTCCAGCTCCTTGTCCATGGTGTCGCTGCCTGGGCCGCTTTTCTTCTCGTTTACCTTATCATCCTCGTTTGAGCCGTCCGATATGTCCTTTGAATCGTATTCGTCGCCGCTGTCTTCAATGTCCCCGTCCGGGCGCTGCTCTTTCTTTCCCGAGCCGCCGCCCTCGCCGTCCTCCTTTTCGCCCTTTTCCTTTTCGTCCTTTTCCCCTGAGCCCTTGCCGCCATCCTTGTCCTCCTTGCCGTCGCCAGGCTTGTCGGATTTTTCCTTGCCGCCCTTTCCTGCACCTGAGCTTTCGTCAACGTCTGCCTGGCCTTGGCCCTGGCCTTCTCCTTCTCCCTCGCCCTGCTGGCCTTCCCCCTCACCTTCCTGGGATTCGCCCTGCTCACTCTGGCCCTGGCCGCCATCCTTGTTTTTCTTGGGCTTTGAGTTGCCCTTAACTATCTTCACCAAATGATGGGTGTTCTTTGCGAATATCTTCGCCATTGAGACCCAGTTCTTCTCGTTCATGAGGACCTTGTGCATGTCCTCCTGGGACATGTTTTGAACGCCCCATTCCTTCAGCACGTTCTCCGCGGCGGTCCTTGCCTCTGCAAGCTCGGCGCCTGAAAGCTTTGAGAAGTTGGGCTGGAGCAGTTTCCTGTCCTCCGCATCGCCCCACACGTGCAGCTGCACGAGCATGTAGGCCGCGAAGAATTTCGTGAAATGCCCTGTCTCTGAGTAGAATACGCTGAGCGACCTCTCGCCCTCATACCTGAGGTGCGCGTTATCGGCTATGTCCTCGAAGCAGTTTGCGAGGTGCTGGATGAGGCTCTTGCTTTTCTTTCCTGCTGATTTCAAAAAGTCTGCTATGCCGTCCTGTATGTCCACGTGCATGGGGACCGAGTGCGGGCACACCTTCCAGTGGCCGATCTCGTGGTCGCCTGCAAAGTGGCACGCCTGCTTCACGGGGTCGATTATGCCGTGGTCTGAGCAGTATTTGATTACGATGCCCCTGTCGGGGTTCCAGAATACGTTGAGGCGCACGTGCGCGTCCCACTGCTCAAGGCCGATTTCAGCCTCGAGCGGGCGGCCCTTGATGTTGGCATTGAGCGGCTCAATCTTGATTGTGCCACCAATCATGCCCCTCTCAACCCTCAGGCTGGTGAGGTCCCTGCGGATTTCTTCGAGCATTTGGGGAGTAGTAAAAGCCTTAATTTTGCGCTTAGGCTTGTCGGATTCTTTCTTTTTGAATATTGAGAACATGCCCATTTTATCATCCTTAGATATAGAAATTGGCGCTTAACTCATATTTATACCTTCCGCTCATCACGAGGAAGGGGTTGTAGACCTTTTGGGGCCATTCCGCCTGAGGATCAAGATTTGCCGGAAAGTGCCTGAATGTGCCTTCCATGCCATCCCAGGTGCCCGTTGCGTTATCGGGCTCCCTATTCCCTATGCGAATATTGCTATTGATTATCATTGCGTTTCACCATACTTTTTCTTGATGATGCTTTCTGCAGCAGGGGAGCCATTGGCAGTAAGCTCTTTCATGCTGTAATCAAACAGGTCGGTTTTCATCAGTTTCGTGATCTCCGCCTCATTGGTTGGCTGGCCGTAGGCGACTGCTACAACAGCCTTCTGTATACTTTCAAGCTCCTCTATCTTGCGCTTTCCCTTCATGTACATGATTGCGCAGACTGCGGTTAGCCCACTCATAAGCAAAGTGCCAAAGCCGAGTATCACTGTAATTGCAAATGCGCCGTAAGTCCGGTCAAACAGGCTGACTCCAATCAGATTAAGGGCAAAACCCACGCTGGAGACTGCTGCGCAGGACGGCATTATATAATAGAACATTGCCTTCCTGAGCCTGTCCTTGAAAATCAGGCTCTCGGCGGCAAGGCGCTCATTTGCAATCATATCGTTAATCTTGCCGAGCGCGCCGGCTATTTTCTCATCGCGCGTTTGTTCAAGCTTCTCCGATGCGGCCTTTTCCAGGTCGCCATCCTTCACGGATTGCTCGAGCGATTTTACCTCTTTATCGGAAACTTTGACGGTGCCCGGCTTAGTGCCGAGAATCCCCTCTTGTTCATATTTGCTAAGCATCGGGTCTGGGAGCTTTTTCTTGGCGGATTTTATTGATGCTGCAACCTTGTTCCCCTTTGCTTCCGCTCCCTGCTTGCTTTCTTCGGCGAGCTTTTGCAAAAATGGGTCCTTATTCATCGGCATCATCCTCTTTTTCCTCGCCTTCGAAATAGCCAAATTTCATATGCAGCCACCTCTCCGTGAACTTGATTGCCTCCACTGCGGAGGGGAAGCGCTCAAGCTCTATAAGATCAGAAATAAAATCTGATTTTGTAGATTGAACTGAATCTTGGACCTTTGTATATTTCCGGCTTTCAAATGTAAGCGCTTTCTTCAGGTCTTTTTCTGAGGCCGGCTGGTTGTCACGGATGGACTTGAGCACGCGTACGCGGGCGCTTTCCGCTTTCATTCTAGCATAAGTTGCCAGCAAAACGAGCGATATTATTATTGTTGCAAAACCGCCAAACCAAGCTGCCCCATGCGTAAGCACGTTATCTGGCTGAAAATAGAAAGTTGTTGCAACTGCCGTTGATGTGATTGCAATGGATGTCGCCAATCCTTTTGCCAATTGTGTGACCCCATGCCTAAAGCCAGTGACGCCGTTTTCCCTGCTATCAATGAGCTTCTGGGCCTTTGAGTGCAGTTTTTCCTGCATCCTTGCATTTTTCCTGTCTGTCTCCACCTTTTCGAGTTTAGCCTGCAAGGCGGCTTCCTGTTCGGCCTCAGCGAGCGCATCATCAAGGGTAATCTCCTTCCCGCGCTCTCCCTTCACGAAGCCGGGCTTTGCGCCAAAGAGGCCTTCGTCGTTGTATTTGCCTATTATGGGGTCGGGGAGGCGGGGCTTTTTCGATGTTACCATAGTAACATTAGGTTCTTTCGCATTTGTTTTTCCCATATCTGCCTGCGCTTTTGCATCCTTCTCCACTGGCATTTTCGAATTGATATTCATGAGCATCATTTCCTGGCATTTCCTATACTAATATAAATTTCCCTAATGCGGTCTCTGCCAGCCACGTTGTTTGTAAGCCATTCATGGAATTCTTTGTCATCTTTTACGTTCCTTATGTCCTTATCTGTATAGGTGGCGTTAGGCTCCTTGCTTATGTAATCGAGCAGCTTTAATTCCGAATCATACTTGGGCATCGTGCGCGCCTTGAGTAGTTTTGTTAACAAAATGTCAAGTGTTAGATAGAGGACCATATATGAGGCTATCCATCCCGTCCATGACCAGAAAGCATTGGGCATCTTATCAAATAAATTCTCATATAGGGACATGGCGCCAGGTTTCCACTGGTCTATAATGGTTAAGGAAGAAATGAGACTGGCCATGTGGGCGATATCATCGCCCTTCCTTTTCTTCGTATCCCTGTGCTTTTGCACATGGGACTTCATATCGGCAACCATTGGCCGTACATCTTTCATCTCGTTTTTTTCTTTCTCTTCCTGCGCCTTAAGCGCTTCCTCAAGCTTCTGCGCTTCCAATTCTGACGCTGCCTTTTCTGCCGCTTCGCTTTTCATTTTTTTCGCGGCATCATCAATGCTCATCTCTTTCTTGCCGAGTTTTACCATTCCGGGCTTCGCGCCGAGGATTCCCTGCTCTTCGTATTTGCCGAGTATCGGGTCCGGGAGCTTTTTTGTGGCAGGTTTGTCAGGATTTAAAACAGGCTTCTGCGCGCCATTGAGTTTCTGTAAAACTGCCATGATCATCAATCCGTGTAGGTAAATTTATACTGCAAGTAGAGGGCGTCTGCCTGCGGGTTCCCGCAATTGCCCATGTATTCCAGCTTGTATAACAAGTTGTCCCTCCATTCCTTATCTAGGGAGCGGACATCGCGCACCGTCACTTTATCCCCTTTCTCAATCCTCTTCAGGAGGCGCTTGTACTTGCGCGCATACCACCAATCGGTAATGCCCCTCAGGCCTGAGCCGCTATCTGACAGCAAAAATGAAGCCAGGAGCATTGCTGTGGCTGCGCCCCAAAGGCTTACCGTCCAACCAAACCCGTCTTTCAAGTAATTTGGGAGATGCGTTGTCCATTCTGGCGCAGTTTCGAACATCCTTGTCAACGAGTTGGGCCTTGCCTTGTCAACATCGCAGGCGAAGTACGGGCCGCATATGAATGCTGTAATGCTTGCGGCATAGCCCAGCTTGCCGGCTATCGTGAAGTAAACCGCGTTTATGCTGCCGTTGGCATCCTTCTTCCATTCCTTAATCTGGCTTTTCAGGTTATAGTAAACGCCAATTGCCTTTCTGCCTGCATTCAGATTTTCCTTTAAAGAAACAGCATCATTCTCAATCCGTTCCTCAAACGTCCCTGCCCTTTTTATCTGCGTTTCTTCGTGCATAACGTCCTCAAGGGCCACTTCGCCTTTGTCGCGCTTCACCATTCCCGGCGCTGTGCCGAGGATTCCTTCATCATAATACCTGGAGACGATGGGATCAACGCGCTTCACAGCGGGGCGAGGCGTAATAGTTGTAGTAGTAACGGAATTCTTCCTCTCCTCCTTACCTCCCTTTTCAGCCTTTTCCTCTTTATCAAGAATCGCCATGAACGGGTCTTTGGTGCGGAGTGCTATTGAATTCATGAGTATCACTATTTCTTTTCCTTTGCCGCCTTCTCGGCAATCTCCTTTGTCAGCTGCTTTTCCAGTAATGCAACGAGGTCTTGATTTCTGGGCACAATATTCGATATTAGCGATATTACGTTATTCCCATTATTTTCGCAGATGCCCACGCGCGCTCCCTTTTCTATGAGCTGCTTGCAGATCTCTAATTGAGATCTGGCCGCGGCGAACATAAGGGCGGTTACGCCATCCTTATCCTGGCTATTTAGCTTGGCTCCCTTCTCGATGAGCAGCTCGCACATCCTCTTGTTATTGTTACGGGCTGCGCACATGAGGGCAGTCTCATCCTCACGCCCCCTCTTGTTCACATTGGCGCCCCTCTCTATGAGGAACATTGCCGTGTCGGTACCCTCCTTTGCATGGGCTTCTTTTACATAGGTGGCCAAAATCGTCAGCGGTGTTTGGCCGGTCTCGTTCTTTGCGTTCACGTCCGCATCCCTTGATGCGAGGAACCTGGCAACATCGAAATGGTTATTGGCCAATGCGCACATGAGCGGCGTTGAGCCCTTTACCCAGTTGGGGCTGGCCGCATCTATTGAGGCGCCCTTGGCGAACAGGTCCTTTACGGCCTGCAGGTCGCCCTTCTCAGCAGCAGCAAAAAAAGACTGATTTAATGCATCCAGGTCGGCAAGCGCCTTTGCCTGAACTTTCCTCACGCCATCCATCACCGCATCGGACCTGGCCTTTTCCTGGTCAAACGGCTTCTTGGTATCAACGGTAGAAACATCAGTGCCGAACAGGCCTTCCCGTTCTATTGCATCAAGCATTGGGTCTCTCTTTTTTTGCACCATGAGTATCACTTACAAATGCTCGAGCAAATCGGCATCCGCCTTTTGCTTCTGTGCGATTAATTGGAGCACCAGGATGTAGGCCTCGTTGACAGTGGTGTCAGCGGGAAGCATGGGCTGCAATGCGACAAGCGCGTCCGCAAGCAAATCATAGCTTGGTGCACCCTGCAATGCGGCGGAATAGGTGGGCTCGCAGAAAATCAATAGGAATTTTTCAAGGTCCTCAACTACATATTCCTCACTTCCGCGGCGTTCCCCCTTTGGCTTCGGCTTGGTGTAATCGGTTATGAATGGGAGAATCTTTGCTATGAACCTCTCGGGGTTTGTGGCGATAAGTTCCCTTAGTACCTTGGCATATGCGGCTTCCTCGTTCGAGCGGCCCATAAAGCCCACAAGCGTGTCAAAGAGCCCGTCAAAATTGCCCTCATTTTTGAGGGTGCCCATGGAATTCTGGATACTATGTAGGAGTACATTGCGCGCCCAGAGGCTCGGCTGCTGCTTGAGGCGCTCCGTTACGTGGGCGATGAAATCGTGCGGCCTTTCCACCGCAACCTTTGCGAGCACCGGTATTGCAGTGCCGCATATCTCTTCCCTGTGGCTGAGTGCGATTAGCGCATCCTGCAGCCGGCCGTACTTTGGCGATGAGGAAAGGTCTGGATGGCACGTATGGAGAATCTTGAATATGCGGTCCATCTTATCATTTGCCCAGGACTGGATAGTACCCTCTTTCGGGTTTTCGCATTCAAAGAGAAGCTCTTCGAGCACGATGTCCGGGTGGGATATTGACATCTTTTTAATCAAGTTGTAATACAAATTGTAGCCTGCGTTCGGCGAGTCAATGCCGAGCCTTGTGAAATCCTTTATAAAATGCGCGAATTCATCGGTTTTGTCCAGCGTATCGTAATGCGCTTCCACTGCCTTTAGCACATAATCAATGGGGCCGCTAAAGCCCGAGGTGGCTGCGATTTCTGGGAGCTTTTCGCCCAGCTTCAGCAGGAAGCCGCCTGGGTCCCTCTCCATCAGCTCATCAACCGCCTTCTCAAGCTTTGTTTCAAGCTTGCTTGGGCCGTCATCTAATTTGGTTGCCGTGCGGTGGAACAATAGGAGCATGGCCCCGGTGCTGCCGGTGCCGTGTATCAATGCGATATCCAAGAATGAGTCGAGCATTTTCTTATGTGGCTCCTTCTTGTCGCGTTCCTTATTATAATCTGTGACTTGCAGCGCATCCACCAGGCATGCGGTCGATGATTCCATTATCGCCCTGCTGCGCGCCTGCTGCCTCTCCTGTGCCGAACCTGCCTTTTGATCGGAAATGTTTTCAGGCTTCAGGATTATGCCCTCCGCCTTAATGTCGGGAAGCGGCTTTCCAAAGAGCCCCTGCTCGCGCGCCGCTACCACAATGGGGTCCTTAATCTCCCTTAGGGGCTTCTGCGCCCGTGTATCAATGCCCGGTGCCGGCCTTTTCTGTACGAGCGCCTGTGCACTGCCATTGCCCGCATCCTGTGCGTTTCCATCCGCTGGTTTTGTAGTATCATCTTTCATGAGTATTCACCTAACCTATCTTCTCCACCCCTGCAAGCAGCAGCAGGATGTTCAGGTAATGCTGCCTTGCATTCGTATCGGTCATGGCATTGTTAGTGCTCTGGTCCGCGAATTCCTTCGCGAATCCGGCAAACTCGCGGGATTCCCTAAGTGCATCCACCTTTTCGCTCGTGTTCAGAAGGAACGCAAGGGTTGATATGGCGCTCAGGTCGTTCACAATCAAAGGAAGCTGTGTTTTCAGGTTGCGCAGGAACGTATCCGGGATATTGTCCCTGGCCCAATCTATTAAGGCCATATAATTAGTAGTTGCGCAATCATCCGGCATGCACTTCACCAATTTTGCAAAAAGCACCTCAAAGTTCTGGTTGTTAATATTCGGACTGGCCAAAATATGAATGCCCTTTGCCAATACCGCGTATATGAAATTGCGGCTTTCGGATTTCCCAAAGTAGACATCCAAATTAGATGAGAGCGCCGTGGTAAATTCCACAGGCTCCCTTGCCATAATCTCGGCTATTGCCGATTTGCGCGCTTCATGGAGCGTATTTTGCCAGGAACCTACTCCAGATGAAACTGTAGCCATCCCGGTTTGGAAGAAAGGATAATAATCAGAATCAAAAAGGGCAACCGCATAACTGCCATTGCCATGCTTCTTTACGATGCTGAGCGCATTGACCGCCTGCTTCACCAGGGGCACATAGGAATCGAATGTAATCTCGTGGGCCTTTACATAAGGCAGCTGCCTCAGGACGTTAAGCGCAGCTTCCGCAATCTTATCTGAGCTTATGGTGGTTTGGGGCGCTGTATCCGGTGCCTTGCCCTTGATTATTTCCTCTTTGGAAACGTCCGGGAGCTTGTGGCCGAACAGGCCGTCCTTCTCAACCTGTGCTACGATGGGGTCCTGCGTCTCCCTCTTCAGCCTCAGCACCTGCGGGCCAGTAGGGGTATCGCCTGCTTTTCCATCTGCGGGTTTATCCTTTTCTGCCATTAGTATCACTCAACTACTCCGTTGGTTATGTAATTATGAATCTTCTCCGCGCTTGTGCTGCCACTGAGTACCAGGTCGGCAATCTCGTTGCGGAAATCCTTGTCATATTGCAAGGCATTAAGGGCATCTTTTGACTCAAAAGTGTTTAGGCTGCCATGGATGTTAATCATGCTGTTGAATAGGTTCTTTATTGCCATCTCCTTTTTCTTGTAAATTTTATTGACAAGCTTGTGGACTAAATAAAATGTGGCGCATGTGGCTACGGCTATGGCAAGGGCACACATGGCTCCGGTACTGCTCTTAAGGCTGGGCACGTTTTTGACTGTTGCAATTATGCCGCCCATGAAAATAGGAAGGCTTGAAATAAAGGCTGCAAGTGGTGCCGAGCCGAATTCCTTCATCTGGTTTTCGTTAAGCAGCCTGTCTCTTGATTTTTCCAGAAGGGTGACGGGCTCGAGAATTATGGCTGAGCCTGCGTTGATTGCTGGAATATTACTCTTAATGGGCCCTGCATTGATTGTTGGAATGCTAGTCTGTGTTAATGGGCCCCCTGTTGTTGTTGAAACGTTTGGCGTGGTTGTTCCTGTAAATGTTCCGTTAATTTTGAAATTCTTTAACATGTATTCTTCATGGCTTTTGCCCATTTTCGCATCAAAAGCGTTAAAGAAACGCGTTCCAGCCCCGGTCCTGTTTCTGTCTTCCCGGTTCATTGCGAGCCGCCTTTCCGCCTCCGCCGCGAGCCTCTTTTGCTCTTCGGCCTTGTGCAGGTCCTCCACCGCAATGTCCTTCCCATCGGTTTTTACCATGCCTGGCTTAACGCCCAGGAGGCCGTCATCGTTGTATCTGCTTAATATTGGGTCGGGGAGAGCGGGCTTTTTCGATGTTACCATAGTAACATTGCCCGCTTTCACTGTTGGTTTTTCCACTTTCTCCTCACGCTCTTCAGCGAGCGTCTTCAGGAATGGGTCTTGCTTGTGCGAAACTACCATTAGTACCACTTTATATCTACGAGCGCCTGCGCAATCGGGTCGCCCAAATCGGCAATCTCCTTAAGATAGCCCATGAGTATTGGGTTGCTCCTCATCAGATCCAGATCCCTGACGATGTGCGCCTGCTGCTCACCCGTTTCTATCGCATATAATATGTCCTTCAGTGCGGCAACGTCGCTCTTGCCGTCCAAAAAGGAGCTGATTCTCGATAAGAATGATTTGTCTTTCATATCGTTCAGCTTTGTGCGAATATCGGTAACCTTTTTGAGTATTAGATTGCGTTTTGCAAGCGCATCCGCCTGGGCTTTTGTGGCAGCCTTCTCTTCTGTCTCCCGCAGCTCTTTCACTACGCCCTTAACTATCGAGTCAAGCTCTAAGGGATTGAGCGCAGGGGTGCCTGTCCTATCAGGCTGCGGGATTGCTACAACCGGCATGCTGCCAGCTTTGGGAAGCGGTTTTCCGAATAGCCCGTCTTCCCTCACCCTCTGGAGGATAGGGTCCTCCTTTTTTTCAGGTTTCTTGGTCTTTTTGTTGAAGATTTTGAAATTCATAATCATCACTTGGTTGAGATAAGCGCATTTGCAATCGGGTCGCCCAAATCAGCGAGCTCCTTCAGGAAGCACATCAGGACCGGGTTCTGCCTTACCAATTCCATATCCTTTGCGATATGCACGTACTGCTCGCCCTTCTCTATCGCATATAGTATGTCCTTCAGTGCGACCACGTCGCTCTTTCCGCCAAGTGCGGATGAAATCTTTGAGAAGAGTGATTTGCCCTCTTTCATCCCGTTCAGCTTCCCGCGTATCTCAGTAACCTTTACTAGTATGACGCCGCGTCTCACGGCCGTATCAATCCGGGCCTTTGCGGCCTCCTTGCCGATTTCCTGCTCTTTCAGCCTGTTCATTGCTTCATCAACAATCTTGCCAAGAACAGGGACGCCGCTTGTATCAGGTAGCGGGAGTGTCGCTCCCGGTTTTGAGCCAAGTATGCCTTCCCGTTCATACTTGTCAAGCATCGGGTCCGGCTTCTTCAGCGGGGCTTTTGCCGCGGCCGCCTTGGCCGTCGGGCCCTGAAAGTCGGTGCCCTCCTCTTCAAGTTTCTTGAGGAATGGGTCTGTGCCTTTTTTCTGCGCCATATTAAGCACCATATTTCGTTGTGATGGCACCAACAATTGCCGCGGAAATCTTTTGGTCCGTCTCATCCTTGAATACGGCCAGTGCCGCAAAGCTCTCATCAGTATCAATTTCTATAAGCGACCAAACGCATCGCATTTTTATATCGAATATATCCTTCGTAATATCCACGTTTCCCGTGTTTTTAAGATTCCTGAGCGCAACATCCCTGTAGATGGCAACTATCTGCTCAACTGCCGTTGGGTCTTTTATCACTCCAAGCCCCGCAATTATTTTTCTCGCATGGAGGCTTAGTGCGGAGACGTCAGCTCCAGTATTTGAGATATCAATGCGGTCCAAGAATCCCTTGACAACACCCGGCATCAGCGGGCACGTGATTGCCAGGTCCTTATTTAGAAAGTCAACAAGCATTTTTGGATCCAAGCTAAAACTGGAATAATAGTAGGCATACTTTCCCGCCTGGTCCGGAAAGCCAATCTTCATAAGGGTGTTGAGCGCCGCAATGACATTTGTCTCGCTCATGTTTCCATCCTGCTTGTCCAGCCCCGCTATGAGCGTTTCCGAAAGTATCCTGTTGATGCCTCCTGAAAGTACGGGCGCAGCCACCGGGCCCCTAATCTCTCCGCAAACCTTCTTTTGTATTTCCTCAACCTGCGGAATGGCCTTGCCGAAAAGGCCGTCCTTCTCGACCTGCGCCACTATGGGGTCAACAGTGTCCCTCTTTGGCTTCTGTGCAAATGCCTGTCCGCCAGTGGGAACTGTGCCTCCATTGGCATTTTCTGGTTTCTTGGTATCTTCTGCCATGATTATTCTACCCCTGCGATTTTCTTCTGTAATCTAATGTGGATTTCCTGTATTATCGGGTCCATATTCCCGATATTCGAACAGTCGCCAAGCAGCTTCTTTGCGAAATCCGGATAGTCCTGGCAACCCTTGAACGTGATAAAATGGTCGTCCACTGTTGCATATACCATATATAGAAGCACCGGAATCTTGGGCGCAGAATAATTGATGAGCAATGTAAGGAGCTCATTCGGCTCGCGAAGCGCGATATCCTCGACTGCCTGTGTAATATTCCTCCTAATCCTGCGCTGCGCATCAATGACCTTATTGCTTTGCGACCAGGGATTCAGGGCTTTTGGGACCTTATAGCACAGGATATTTGTACCAAGATAATTTGAAAGATAGAATGCCGACTTTGCATTGCCGTGCTTTTCCAATACCTTTAATGCGTCCGAAAGCTTTTGAAGTTCGGAAAGGCTGTTTTCAATAAAAAATTTGCTGCTTCCCCAGCCCCTCGTTTTTATATTGACGGATTCAAAGACCGCCTCGGCCGCATCAATTATTGCCTTCCTCTGGTCCTGCGGAAGCTGCTGGATTGGAGCAGAAACCGGCGCTGCGGCAGGCTTCGGAACAGGAACACTTTTCATATTGTTAATATCCTGCCCGAATATGCCGTCCTCCCTCACCCTCCTTAGGATTGGGTCTTCGGACCTGTCCTTCTTCTTCCCGTCTCCTTTCAATAGTCTCATAACCATTTGCTTCACTTCCTCGTTGCCGCTGCAAGCGTTGAAAGCCACTCTGCAATAGGCGTCCATTCCTTGTCAAGCGCGCTTATCACGTCCGGGTGCAGTGCGCCGTGCTTCAGCTCGGCGAATGCCCTCGTCAATACGGTTTCCTTGTCCTTGAACCTTGCCTGTATCCTTCCAATGACCTCGTTTGCGAACAGGATGGGGTTGCCTTTGTGGTTTTGCTCAACGAACCTCGGGTCAAAAATGCCCAGGGGCGGCGCAACTATCCTGAACACCTGGAGGACATCCGCCACATCGTTCTTCATGGTCGGCGTCACTTCGCGCTCGTCATCCTGTGCCTGTGCCAAGTTCTTCGACTCGGCAACGGCCTGGAGCGCAAGCGTCAGGCGCATTATGTTCTTCATCGCACGGGTTGACGGGGCCTTTACGAAGCCGCAGCCGCCTGCGAGGTCTTCGCATCCCTTGCACACTATTGAAGGTATGCCGGACTTGATCTTCTTCTTCTCCATCTTCATCTTGCTGCACCAGTTCAGGCCGAACCTGAGGTACTGGGCCATGAGAAGCATGTTGGAAGTTGGCTGCAGCTCGCTGATCACCTTTGACATCGCGATGAACTCGTCGTCCCACTTTATCTTCTGCTCCGCCTCGTAGACGTGGACGCGCGGGTCGTGGTCTCCCGCCAGTATGTGCGAAAAGTCGCTCGGCGAGATCTCAAAGTGGTTGAGGTCGATAATAACGTTAAGGCGGTCAAGCAGTGCGTCACCCAGCTCGAACGTGCCCGAATGCTCCTTGCCGACGTTTCCCGTAGCCAGCATGACTGCATAGCCGTCGCCAATCCTGTGCTCCTTTCCCCTGTGCCTGAACACCCCGTTTGCGAGTGAAAGCAGCTGGTTCTGCACGATTGGCGGGCCCCTGGTAATCTCATCAACCACGATGACGTGGGTGTTGAGGGTTTCGGTTAATTCATGAATATCAGCATCTGTTAATGCCTGCTTGTTGTAGAGCTTTCCGAGGTTCAGCCTCGCATAAAGCTCCTTCACTGACAGGTCGGGCTCCATCTCCAGGAACACGCCCCTGCCGCCGAATGCGCGGAAGAAGAAGTCGCTCACCGCATCCGTCTTTCCCTCACCGCGGCCTCCTGCCAAAAAGAGGTTTGACCTTGAAATGAGGCAGGCCTTGATTACGTCCTCCACCTGGAGGGACTGGCCGCGCACGGTTGCGATTACTGCCGAGTTGCGGTACTTGTCAGGCGTTGGAACCCTGGCAATACGCGGAGCCAACTCGTCAAACACGGCCTGGTTGCTAAGCTTTTGAGCAGTTGTCATGGGTTATTTGGCGCATAACCAGTATAAATACTTTACGGTGCCTCACAATGCCCGAAAATCAGGCTTTGCCAGTAAAATCCGGCTTGGCTTCACTGGCAAAACCAAGCTCGGCCTTCTGGGCAAAATCAGACTCTAGAGGATTAGATTCCTTCCTTTGGTAAAACATCTTCTCAAGCTCCCACGCCTTTGAGTAGCCCGCAACCGCAAGCTCGTGGAGGCCTTTCCTTAAATCCGCATCATCCTTGATATCAGTAAGAATAGCGCTATTGAATACCTTCCCATTAGCCAATTCATTGAGTGCGCCTGCAATAAGCTTCGAGTCCTCCACTGCTTTTTCCATCTGCCGCTCAAGCTCGCGGCCTACAATGATTCCGCTTATTATCATGTTAACGGAAATGCTGCCGGCAAAAACCGATAGCAGGAAGTGATTGGAAAAAGCCACTGAAAGCCAGGTAATGATGCCCCCTATAACTCCGGCAGTGGTCAAAAAAGGCGCAAGCGCGCTCCTATCTATCAAGGCAACCCTCCTCTTCTCCCCTTTCTTCATTATTTCCCCGCCAAGGGCGTCCATCCTCCTGCTCATCGTCATCCGGTATATTGGGTCAGCAGGCTTTTCGCACAGCTTTTCCCACTCCTTTCCCAACGCCTCCCTTTTCATTATTAGAGCCGCAGTACCAATGCTGACCTGCTTCTCCCCGTCCTTTGCCATCCCCGGCCTTGCCCCAAGGATGCCTTCCGAATCGTACATATCCAGGATAGGGTCCCTTTTGGGAAATGGCTTTTTTACCTCTGCCGTGGCTGTCCTTGCAGTCTGCGACAATGGTGCTGCCTTCCCCCTAATAACCATTACAATCCCTTCATCCTTTGCTGGAGCTGCTGCGCCTCCGCGTGGCCTTGTGAGGCGAGGCCGTTAACGTAATCTATGAATACTTTCTCCTTCGCAGCTTTCCTGAGGAGCTTGTCAGAAATGGGCTCCCCCGCCTCAAGCGCCTTTTCGGCATCAAGCGCATTCTTCAGCCCGAAAAGCGCGATGATGTGAATTATTATCGGCCTGTTAAAGAAGTATATCAGCCCCGTTCCTGCTGTAAGCATTGCCAATGATGCATTGAATGTAACGTGATCATCGGCACTGCGAATGAACATCCAGCCCGAAGCCGCCATAAAGCCCGACACAATGCTTGGTATGTCGCTTATGGACAATGCCGCCTTGCTGAATTTAGACCCGCCCTTTATCTGCTGGTCTGACTTATCAAAAAATTCCTTCTTCACCTGCGCTATCTTCTCCTTTTTCTCCTTTCCCGCCTGGCAGCGTGAGTGCTGCAGCGCCCTCTCAATCCTCCTCATCCTGTAATGCCTTTGCAGCTCTGCCTTCTCAAAAGCAACCTGCCTCTGCCAGGCAGCGGCCTCATCAGGGGTCACTATTTCGCCCTGGCGCCCCAGCGCCTTTCCCGGCGGGCAGCCAAACAGGCCCTCTTTATTATACCTGTCAAGAATGGGGTCGGGGAGGGAAGCCCTGCGTGATGTTACCATAGTAACATTGGCTTCACTCGCTTTCTTTTTTCCAATATCCGCAACCGCTTTTGCATCCTTTCCCCTTTCTCCCTCACCGGAAACGGGCGGGCTTTTTTGTTTTAGCGAGAGCATCATCATATGCACCTACATGCGGCCGATGTTTCTTTCCCTTCTCTTTTTTGCATCGTAAAGTTTTTCATTTAAGACAGCACTCATGCGCCCGTACAGCTCGGCCGCTTCTGCGGAGCCTTCATCTTCGAGCTTCTTAAAGCAGTCATGCAGCTCCTCACCATAATAGTTACAGTTGAGTATGTTGCTGTCCCTGCACATGGCCACCGCGGCCTTGAGGGCATCATCGCTTATCTTCTCGCCTTTCTCAAACGCATCCAGCACCCTGATGCCAGCCATGGCCGCCGTGCGGCGCTTTCGCGACCACACTACATCCGGCTTATCAAATGTCATCGCTATCCGCACGGTTGCTGCAAAAAGGATCAGGCCGCCAGCGGCGTAGAGAGGGACACTTAGCCACCAGCTCTTCTGTGGCAATGCTAACACGACCAGCGACGCCCCCATTCCCATGATTACTGCGCCAATTTTCCAAAAGCTCCGTATCTGCTTGGTTGCATTCTCGACCTGCATTTCCAACATGCGCCTGGTATCGCTCAGTAACTCTTCCCTTTTCCTGCGCTTCGTATCTTCGTCACTCACCAGCTTTTCCTGCACCGTCTTCTCAGCGAGCTCACCCGCCACGTCAAGCGTCACTTCCTTCCCTTTCACTGCCACCATTCCTGGTTTTGCTCCAAGAATCCCCTCTTCCCTGTATTTGTCTAATATGGGGTCGGGGAAGCGGGGCTTTTTCGATGTTACTATAGTAACATTGGCTTCACTTGCCTTCCTATTATTAGTATTAGTTAGTACCGGCTTTTTCTGAATATCCTTCAGCCCTGCCATCGTTGAAAATTGGGATAATTAGATGTTTTAAACCTTCTGATTATAGACGGGCTGCATAATGCCTCAATTGACGAAAGTTATAGAAAAGTATAACTTTGGTCGTTTCATCAAAAATCGCTTACGACTGAACAATCTGCCTGGCGCTTTAAGCCCTCATCAGCCGGATGCTTAAGCCTTGCCATCACGGGTAGGGAGGGAAGGGGAACTTTCCCGCGCCCCTCATTCCCGCCGTGCTGAGGAGCTTGACCTGTTCCTGAAATTCCTTATCCTTTTCCACCAGCTTTATGTCCTTTGCATCCGGCTCAAGATCGCCCTGGATGTTTTTTAGGATGCGCAGCTTATTCTCGACATGGGCGATTTCTGCTTTACAATTAACCCGGCCAAGGGACGTGTAATAAGTATAGACTAGCATTCCCATGAATGTCAGCACGCCTAATAAATCAGTAAGAACATAATGCTCGGACCCGAACCTAACCACGATGCTTACTATGGGCGCAACAGTCCCGATAGCGCCGCACCAAAGCGACGCATTAAACCGCCTGTGGTCCTTGCGCTCGGATTCAAGCTCCAAGCCAACCTCCCTGAAAATATGATCAAATAAAACCGGCCCTGCATTCTGCTTGAATGCATCATCCGCCCTTCCTGACCTAAGCATCCTTCCTGACCTAAGCATGCTTATTATTTGCCGTATATTCTCTTTTTCTGCGCGCTCTCTCGCTTCAGCCATCTCTTCATCATGCGCCTTTGCATCCTTGAGCGTAATCTCCTTCCCGTCCTTGTCCTTTACCATGCCGGGCTTTACGCCAAGAATTCCCTCATCATTATATCTGGAAAGCATCGGGTCAATCCTATGAATAGAGGTCCTTTTACTCCCTGCATCCGCTGCCGTTTCCTTGCTGAAAACCTTTCTAATGCCCGCAAACCTAGGGCTGTGCATCGTCTTCATCCTCGGTCATCTCATACTCGTACAGTGCGCGGGCTTCCGCGGCTCCCTTGACATCCGCCTTCTCAAGCTTGTTCAGGACTTCTACCATTTCATCCAGGCCCCTTGTCTTTGCAATGTCCTTGGTGTCCACAACCGCCCCTTCCTTCATTGATTTTACCACGCGCATCGCCGCTTCCATTTTTCTCTTCTTGAATATTGGAAAGCCCAACTTCTTCAGTAATGCTACTGCACAAATCGCGCAAAATCCCGAGGCAATATATAGGCCGCAATCCACCAGGAACAGTATGGGCACGCGCAATACTGCTTCAGAGGCGTTGAGGAAACCCCCGGCAGTGCCGGTTACAACTGCTGCTCCGGAAAGCCAGGATATCCCGTTTACAGCAAACTGCATTTTCTCATGCTTCTCGGCCAGATCTCCCTCAACCGATTTGAATACAAACACCAATTTCATCCTAGTTAACTCGTTTAATTGCGCCTCCGTCTCAGCCTTCTCTTCGGCTTTTTGCGTTGCAATTTTCTCTTCCTTCTCCTTTGCAAAAAGCTCCTTTGCCCTCTCGACCGTAATCTCTTCGCCCCCCTTTCCCTTCACAAGGCCCGGTTTTGCCCCAAGTATCCCTTCATTATCATACTTATCAAGAATAGGGTCAACCTTGCGGATAGGCTTCTTGTTGTCTTTTTTCTCCGCTGGCTTTCCATCCTTGAATATTGGCATGAAAATCATTCCTCTTTTATCGCCTCGATCTTCTTCCCCAGAATATTTTCTACGCGCTCACGCAATTTTTTGGCCTCATCAGTGCCGGTTTCCTCCGCTAACCGCGCAATGGATTGGTTCAGCTTGTAATTAAAGGACAGGGCTTTGATAAGGTCTTTTTCAGATATTTTTTCACCTTTTTCATAAGCATCAAGAATCTTCAGCCCAGCTTTCCAGCCGGAGAAATGCTCTATACACCACCGTGTCCCGGACTCATCATCATCGTTCATATCGCCCATGTCAAAAATGACCCGAAATGCTGCGCTGCCAGCCACAAGGGTCATTATAACACCTATTATGCCCAGTGGGATAAGTATCACAACATCAGAAAAATAATACGCCGCTCCGGCTAAAGACGGCCCCATGACTCCTAAAATGAAATTAAAACGCAGGAAAGACTTAGCATGGCCCTTGTACCCTTCTTGATCCTCTTTTATGGAATTCCTCGCCTCGTTTATTATCTCAAGCTCCCGTGCACGCCGTTCCTTGAGCGCCATTTCTTTTTTCTCAAGCTCCAATTCTGCGCTTTCCTTTTTTGCTGCAATCTCCGCCTGCTCGATTGTCAGCTGCTCGCCTTTCTTTCCTTTCACAAGGCCGGGCCGTGTACCTAGAATTCCTTCCTCCCTATACTTATCAATAATAGGGTCAACCCTGCGGATAGGCTTCTTATCTGCATTCTTCTCCGCTGGCTTTCCATTCTTCAATATTTCCATAATCATTTCCCCTATTCCATGAGAATTTTTTTGATGCGATTGTGCAGCGCCAGTGCTTTCTCATTGCCCGTGGTTTCCGCAAGCTCCTTCATGCAACGCACAAGTTTCGAATCTGTTTCCAGGCCAAAAAGCTCTTTCAGCAACTTGTGGTCCAGGTCAAGCGCAGTCCTAAGCTTCTCATCGCTGATTTCCTCGCCCTTTTCGTAGGCGCCAAGCACCTCCAGCGCCGCTTTGCTGCTGTATATATTGCTGATTGAGTTTCTAGCATTTTCTATTTTATAGCGGTCCTGCCGGTCATCTGCTGTGCCAAAGACCATTTCTTTCATATAACCCAGCGTTCCAACAACTGTTAAAACCCCCAAAATGCCGACAAATCCCCACGACCAATGGGACATGAAATGGGCCGTTGTGAACAGTGCTGCACTAACCGAATTTATGATGCTAATATCCCTCAGGAACACGCGGGCTTCCTTTCTCCCTTCATTATAATCGCTGGTTATGGAATTCCTTGCATTGCTTAGTATATCCGCCGCTCTTTTGCTCAGCTCCATCTCCTTGGCACGCTGCACCTGAAGTGCTTCCTCTCTCGCAATCCTCTCCAAATCCTCCTTCTCTTTCCTTTCCGCATCCTTTGCCTCTTCGACGGTCAGCTCCTTTCCATTCCTCTTTATCTTGCCTGGCCTCACTCCAAAAAGGCCTTCCTCCCTATACTTATCAATAATAGGGTCAACCCTGCGGATAGGCTTTTTCTCTGCAATCTTTTCCGCTGGTTTTTCACTCTTTAATATTGGCATTGGAATCATCCTTGCTATTGTAGATTTCAATCTTGCACTTTTTCTTCTCGAGTATAATCGCTTGCGCGCGCTCAAGCAGGGCTTTCGCTTCTGTAGAGTCCGCCTCCTCCGCTAGCGCTTTCAGGCAACTGCGCAAATCCCCATCGAGATTAACCGCCTTCATAAGGTCCCTATCGGTTATGGGTTCGCCCTTTTCGAACGCATCAAGCACCCTCTGTTCCACTTTCCAGGCGGAATATTTGCCAAAAGCATTCCTTGCTTGGGAGAAATCATTCTTATGATAGTAATCGAAATTATCGTCGAAGAAAGCAGCGTAAAGCATTTTATAGGTTGTACTAATACATGCAAACCCAACGATACATAGAAGCGGTGTCCATACTAGGTGGGAAGCATATAATCCCCCTGCAATAACTCCTGGACCTGACAAGCCGACGAATGTTGCCAGAAGCGAAAAATTCCGTATCTCCTCTTTCCCTTCCTTTATGTTGTCTTCAATGGAGCTCTTTGCCGTGCTTATTATCTCAAGCTTCCTTTTGCCCTGCTCCATCTCCTTGGCACGCTGCTCAAGCAACGCCTCTTCCCTCGCCGCTTTCTCCAAATCCTCCTTTTCCTTCTTTTCTGCGGCCGTTAATTCCTGAACGGTCAGCTCTTTCCCGTTCTTTGTTACCATTCCTGGCTTTGTGCCAAGGATTCCCTGTTCATCGTATTTGCCCAGAATAGGGTCAATCCTGCGGATAGCCTTCTTATCTGCAATCTTTTCCGCTGGTTTTTCACTCTTCAATATTGCCATAATCATCAGTTCACATTCCTTAGAAGCGCCTCTGTGCGCGCGAACAGGATCTTGGCGCGTTCGGAATTTGCCTGTGCAAGGTCCTTGATACAGGTGTAGAGGTAGCCCGTGTGGTAAATCCCCTCACGCAGCTCCCCATCACTGATCTCCTTCCCCTTCTCAAGCGCATCAAGGGCTTTCAGCGCCGTCTCCAACGACCTCATCTCCCTTCGGGTGTGGAAAATGTCGGGAAGAAAAGTTCCTGACCTCATATAGGAGCCAACGACAACAGAAAAATTCCACATGCCCGTTATGAATGCTTGAAGGGCCGATATGGCTTCTAGTATTGGGCTTTCTGTCGTAAATGCCAAAACGGTTGATTCAACAAATAAGAATGCAAAAGTGGAGCAGAGGATTATGTTTCTCTTCCATTCACTGGTTTTTCCCTTAAGCGTGACTTTCATATTATTCCTTGCATCTGCGATTATATCTTGCTCCCTGGCGTTTTGCTCCCGGGCTGCCTTCGCTTTTTCCACATTCTCCATGTGCGCTTCCAGTTTCCTATCAAGCGCGGCATCCTTTTTTACAAATGCATCTGCCTGCTCGGCTGTCATCTCCTTTCCGTTTACCTTAACCATTCCCGGCTTCACGCCGAGAATACCTTCCTCGCCATACTTGCTCAGGAGCGGGTCCAGGGGCTTTCGGCCTTTCCCGTTATTGGAATTCAGCGACAATGTGGTTGATTTTTGTGTGATTGCCATCCACTTACACCTTACGTATCAATTACGGGTTTGGATTTCATCCATCTCTTCCTGCCATCCGCGTCGTCAATGTCAAGGACCAGGCCACCCTGCTTGAACATCTCGCCCCTGATGTAATACGCCGCCCTGCTGCCCTTCGCCATAAACTCATGAAGCGTTTCTATAAATTTCCAATCATTCTTCAGAACGCTAATTTCCTTCTGGAGATTCATGCAGTTGTCTGCTTCTATCGCCCCAATCAGTTTTTTCATCGCCTTGATTTCTTGGTTTAGCCGCCTTTGCATAAGCTCTTCAACTGCAATTATGGCAAATATCCCGCTACCAAAGAATGCGGGTATGCTAAGGGTTGCAAACAACGCCGGAAAATCAAGCAAAATGGATGCTGTAACTATGCTTCCCGCCGTCAAGCCGCCGGCTATTAGTGACTTAATTATTGTTGAATTTGATAAGGCATCTGGAACTTTCTTTTCTGGAAGAACCCCGCTCAGGAATGACCGCGCCTTGCTTGATATTTCATTTGGATCGCCAACATTATGCCCCATTGTCTTGAGCCCTTCCTCTGCCTCGGCTAGAATCTCCATATTGAATTTTTCCGGCGGTCTTTCTTTTGCCTTCTTCTCTGCAATCTTATTTGCCTCTTTGAGCGTGAGTTCCTTTCCCCTCTCTCCCTTAACCATTCCTGGCTTGGCGCCGAGTATTCCCTCAGCAGTATACTTATCGAGTATCGGGTCGGGAAGCTTCCTGCCTTTCCCGTTACCAGAATTCAGCGACAATGCGATTGGTTTTTGTGACAACACATTATCAACTCAGGGGATTATTGGGCCATGCCCTTTTGGTAGCTGCGCTTGGCGTTGGAGATCTTCCTTGCGCTCGTTCACGAACGCCCTGTTATCGAGCTTCTCAAGCTCGTCGAGTATCATCTTGGCGGTGGCAATGCCTCCCATAGTGCTTTCAGGCACGAATGAACGGTAGCCGTTCTTCAGTTTCTTGAGAATCTGCCTCAAATCATCATCGTGCATTACCTGTGGGAGCTTGTCCTTAATGCCTTCAATTCCTTTGTTCTGCTTCACTGCCTCAATAATTTCGCGCTTGATTTTAGACTCATTTTTCATTTTCGCCTCATAGCGCATGAACATAAGCGCTGTAACCAGTAGTGTCGCAAGGGCGGCATAAATCTTTGGGAATGAATAAAAATGATGCGTGATTGCAAGCGGAACAAAACAAAAGATGCCTGAAATACCAACGGATTTCGTGGTGTTGAATACCCTGCGGGCAGTTTTCTTATCGGCTTCAGCCGAGTACAACTCCGTCTTTGCTTTCCTTATCATCGCATTGATGTGGATTTCGGACGGGACTTCAAGCCCCGAAAGCACCTGGGTTTCATTATACTTTTCAATCTCTTCCGCCACCGGCTTGTATACAATTGTGGCCTGCACTTCAGCCTCTTCCTTTTTCGCCTGCTCTTTTGCCTGCTTAACTGTGAGCATTTCGCCCTTCTTTCCCTTCACCATTCCCGGCTTTGCACCGAGGATTCCCTCATCATCGTACATGCCGAGGATTGGGTCGGGCAGCTTTTGCGCAGCCTTAGGTTTCTTATTAGGAATACGGAAGATCTTGTGTAGCATATCCTTTGCTGCCATGAAGGATTAGGCGCTTAAGTAGTATATATACATTACTTTACTCACTTCTGAGGCTATTCGGAGAAATGCCCTTCCTTACTTTCTGGGCTTGGTGCCCTGAATAACCCACTT
This sequence comes from uncultured Microcaldota archaeon, assembly GCA_903832205.1. GTDB lineage: Archaea > Micrarchaeota > Micrarchaeia > CAILAH01 > CAILAH01 > CAILAH01. Next base: position 31,727 of record CAILAH010000026.1, read on the forward strand.
TTCGAATTCAGGAATTGCGGTTGAGTTCCAGGAAAGGATGTCCGGAAGCTCATAGGGGTGGGACTTCTTGATTAGCGCGATTGCCGCCTTCTTCTTCTTTGGCGTGGTCTTGGCAATCAGTATGAACTCAAACGTCTCCTGGAGCGCGCCCTTCCACTCGTAGAAGCTGCGGGACTTAAGGATGTTTGCGCATGCGGCGGCGCGCGCCGTAAGGAGGCGCCTTGCGGCCACCTTTGCGGACTTGAAATTGGGAAACGGCGAATACACGATTGCAATCATGGCATTCTGATGCATCTAAAAGAATAAAAGCCTGAGCAGTCATAAAAAATTCACGCAGTATTTTTCGCGTCTGCAAAAATACGGGGGTTGAAGGGGCACATGTTGCCCGAAGGGCTCCTGGGGTTGCAGGGGCACTCATTTGCGTAAGCAAATGGTGTCGCTTTTTGCCTTCGGGCAAAAATGCGCGGAAGATCCCCTGCGCCGAGGTGGCAGATAGGCTATGCGACTGGCTGCAGAACACCTTCTTTTGGTGCGCACGAGCTGATCACGGTTCCGTGCTCTCCTAAAGAAGCTGTACCAAGAAACTCCAATTTTTGTGGCTTGCCACAAAAATACCGGGGGTGATAGGGGGCGGATGCGCCCCTATGCAGTGACCGGTAGAGAGGGGTTCAATTCCCTTCCTCGGCTTGTACTTTTTCTTTCGGTTTGTGGCTTGCAGCCACAATATCCAAAGAAAACCTACACTAAAAGAAAACGCGGAAGAAAAAAGAGACGAATTCTTATTCGGTAACGATGATTACTTTGTTGACTTTTCCCTTCATACCAGAAGGCATGCATGCGATGTTTGAGCTTTGGCTCGGGCGCAGGCAGAGATGGTTATCAACAATGGTAATGCGCGGGTCTTTCAGCTCGCCATTCCTGGAGATGGCCTCGGACAGGTCATCACACCATATCTCTATTTTTCCGCCTGAAGTTTCACCGATGAAATAGACGTTCCTGAACCCTTTGGCGGTAAAAAGGACACCCTGGGATGTCGGCTCAAGGGAGGGGTTTGTAACCTTCCCGTTTGGGCCTTCGTTATCCAGGACTTTTTCTATTGGGATCCTCTTTATGTACTTTGATTTGAGGTCCAAAACAAGCAGGAAATCCGCATCCTCGGACATTATGAAAGCCTTCCCGTTGCGCGCGGCAATTGAAGGGTTCTTCAGCTTGACACCAAGGTCAAAGCCCTCAATGGTCTCATCAGCCTTATTGAAAAGGACGAGCCTGCTGCCGCCATCATAGGTAATAAAGACTTCATTGCGGTCAACTGCAATCACCGCATTCTTGCCTTCCACCCTGCCGACCTTGTAGAGCTTTGGTGTCTTGTCCACGGTCATTACGAGCATGGCACTTTCCCCGTTAATGTCAACGTGGTAAAACTCCTTCCCGTTAATGAAAGAGGATTTGGGATGGAACAGCTTCCACATTTTGCCGGGCTCCTGCTTAGAGAGGGCCTCTGAGGAAACGGGCTTTGCCGTATCGCACGCGCCGAGTGTTGCTGCAAGGAATACTGCGGACACTGCCGCTGCCGTTTTCTTTAATCCGTGCTTTTCCGCATGCTTTTTCTGCATTTACGCCCACCGCCCTTTTGGACGAACGGTTGTTTTTTCGTCGGGGTTCTTGAAATTGAACTCGGCGGATGCAATCACGGTGCCCTGGGGAGCGCCTGCCTTTGCCATATCTGTCAGGACCTTTGCCTTTTCATCCCCGCCTTCGGCATACTTGTTCAGCTCATACCTGCTTCCCTTAAAGCGCAGGTAATACTCCGGGACATTTTCCTTATTTAGCACGACCACGATTGAGACGTTTTTAATGAGGTCTTCGTGCGTCTTGAGCGCTGCAAGCACCTCATTCCCGCCTTTAATGCGGGATGCAAATTCCCTAAGGCTGGGGTCAGTAAGATTTTGCTCTTTGAGCATGTTATTAACCGTGCTCTTAAAGCTTGGCGACAGGGCGGCCACATAGGGCACCTGCTTTTCAGTTAATTCCGCAACCGATTTTCCTTTTACCATATAATTCTCTGCCATCAAGAACACCTCGTTTACGTAATATTATCTTTCTGTCCACCGCTATTTAAACGTATCTATCAAGGGTGGATTTGAGAGATTTCAACGCCTTAATTCTCCCATCCACAAGCGATGACAGCTCACTGGCACTGTGCTTGAGCTCTCCCGCAAGGAGCTTCTTGCCCTTCACATCGCCCGCAATCTCAACAAGCTTTTTTGTGATAAGTGCAAACTGCGCCTCTTCGGGAATGGAAAGCTCCTCCTGCATCCACTTAACGGCTGCGCGCATGGCACGCTCCTCCTCGCTGCCGCCGGCCATCCCCCTCGTTGTCGAGGTCGTGGAGGCGCCGCTTATATGCAAATCCAGATAGCGGAAATCCTCTTCAAGGAGCGCTGAGCCCGGTTTCGTGTTTGCGTCATCCCAGTGCCTTGAAAGCTTTGTGCGCAGCACCTCAATGAGCGCCAGCGCCTGAAGCCTGGATTTTGTAGGTATGGGGGCAGAACGCGCATATTTCTCTTCTGAATCCAGCCACTCGAGAAGCGTTTTTGCGTCGATTTTTGTGGGCTTGGCTAGCGGCTTCCCGAGCGAGCCCGCCTTTATGTAATAGTCCTGCCATTCATCTGCCATCGTGAACACCGTATGAAGACATTGGTGGGAAAAGTATTTATGCTGTTGATTCCCAAGGAGTTCAGACGGAATACTGGAAGTGTGGCTGTAGAAACGTTTATAAATCTTGCCAAAGAAAGTATAACCTGCCCAGTTATCTTTATATTATTATTGCAAAATGAAGGTGTGAATATGACTACCGTAAAAGAATGTCCCGAGTGTAAGGGCTCTAAAATCATACAGGACTATGAGCGCGGAGAGCTCATATGCGCAACCTGCGGGCTCGTCATAAGCGACAGCATGGTCGACGAGGGCCCCGAATGGAGGGCTTTTGACAGCGACCAGAGGGACAAGAGGGCGAGGACGGGAGCGCCGATAAAGCTGATGAGGCCGAACAAGGGCCTGTCGACTGAGATAGACCAGTACAACAGGGACATTCGCGGGGTAAAAATCAACACCAAGAAGCAGGCACAGCTCTACAGGATGAGGAAGTGGCACAAGAGAAGCAGCATCCAGAGCTCTGTCGAGAGGAATTTGGCAATCGCATTAACCGAGTTGGACAAGATCGCATCATACCTCGGGCTGCACGAATCCATAAGGGAGGAGGCGGCACTGATGTACAGGCGATGCATCGAGAAGGGAGTCCGCGGCAAGAATATTGAAGCATTAGTTGCTGCTGTCATATATGCAGTGTGCAGGCAGAGGAACATGCCCAGGACGCTCGCAGAGATAGCACAGGTATCTGGAGTAAAGAGAAAGGACATCGGAAGGACCTACAGGATCCTCGTGCAGGAATTAAGCATCGGCGTGCCCCTGGCAAACCCGCTGCATTATGTCCCCAGGTTCGTTACCGGGCTCGGCCTCAGCGGCAGGGTGCAGGAAACGGCCATGGACATACTCAAGGATGCCATTGACAGGAAGCTCATTTCTGGAAGGGGCCCCACTGGACTGGCGGCTGCTGCGGTTTACGCATCATGCCTCCGCCATGCGGAGCACAGGACGCAGAAAGAGGTTGCCGAGGCTGCCGGAATCACTGAGGTCACAATCAGAAACAGGTTCAAGGAGCTGAAGGACACGCTCAAGCTGGACCTCCCGGAGATTGAAAGCCCCTATGCATAAATCGCCATGATACAAGATATTTTGAACAAGATACGCCACGAATGCGACGTAATACTCATGGTTGCGGACGCCCGCAGCCCGGGTTCGATTTTTCCTTTTCGCACATATAGGGGCAACAAGGTAATCCTGATAATCAACAAGATTGACCTGTGCACCGATTCTGAAATCAACGGGATGAGGGAGAAATACAGGAACGCCATACTCATGTCCGCAAAGACAAGGAAGGGGAAGGGGCACCTGCTGCACACGCTCATCTGGATTGCAAAGGAGAAGAAGCACCTCATAAGGGTAGGCGTAATCGGCGTGCCCAACGTTGGGAAATCATCAATCATTAACCTGCTGAGGGGAAAAAGGAGCGCCAGGACAAGCCCGACGCCGGGCGAGACAAAGGGCCTGCAGTGGGTCAAGCTGAAGAAGGACATTCTGCTCTACGATTCGCCGGGGGTATTCATCAGGGACGTGAAGGAGCAGGCGCTCGCAAGGGTATCCACCATTGCCGCTGAGAAGATGAAGGACCCGGAGAGCGCGGCAGTCAAGCTGCTGGAGCACTTGATAGGCATCAGGGGCAGGAAGCACATCGCAGCGCATTATGAAATACAGCTTGATGAGGGCGATGACGAGTTCGTTATACTTGAGAAGATTGCAACAAGGAACGGCATGCTGCTAAAGGGCGGCGAGCTGGACGTGAACAGGGCGGCAAAGAGGATAATACACGACTGGCAGACAGGAAAAATCTAAAAGAATATAATTGTTCACGTCGTAATTTTATCATGAGAAAAGCACTTATGTTCGCATTTTTCCTACTGTTTGCGGCATCACTGTTCGCACTGTGGACCGAGAAGGTGGAGGTCCATGTGGTTGACAAGAGCTTAAGGCCGATCAAGGGCGCAGTTGTCACCGTGCTCTACCAGAGGAGCAGCTGGCCCATTACCGACAAGGACACCTCTTTTGACGGCATAGGAATATTCATCACAAATGAGAGCGGCAAGGTGAGTTTCTCATTCGCAAACCAGGTTGATTTTGCGGCACACCAGATTTACTACTATAAGGTGAAGGCCAACTTCAGCACGATGCTGCAGCAGAGCGAGAAGGTGCTTTGCACGGTCGTTGAGGGCACGTGCCACGATTTCCAGCCCTACCCTGTGACATTCAAGTTCGACGCATACAGGATTAACATGAAGGTGCAGGACCAGAATGGCGAGCCCATTGAGGGCGCGAAGGTTTACACTGCATTGGGCAATTTCACAACCGATGAAAAGGGGGAAGCGTGGGTAAACATGCCCAACGGCGCATCCTACTCAATCATAGTGGAGTACGGCGGCAAGAAGAGGACGCTCACGGGAAAAATCGCAAGCAAGGATGAGAACCCGGTGGTGGTGCTCAGCAGGTTTGATTTGAAGTTCAGGGTAATCAATGACAAGGGGGACCCGGTGCCCGCGGATGTTTTGGTGGACGGCAGCAGCCAGCACACCGACGACCAGGGATATGTGCAGTTCAAGAACATCATCAGCGACAATGTGGAGGTATTCCTGAGATATGCTGATGGCTCAAGGTATTACAACATCAGCCTTACTTCAAACATAGACAGCGAGCTTGTGATTGATGAGAACCCGCCCGTAGTGACAATCTCCGGAAAGAGGGCGGATGAGAAGCTGAAGGCAATATTCATAACGGCCATGGTCACCGACCCAAACCCCAAGGCGAGCGGGATGCGCACAACCGAGCCTGTTGTTTTGAAATACAATGCGGGTGAGGGATGGAAATCGCTTGACATGTACAAGACGGGGAAGGATACCTACCAGGCAACAATACCCCTAATTTACGACACGAACATTTTGTTTGAGATAACCGCCTATGATGCGCAGGATAACGAGAAGACCGTAAGCGACAGCATCTTTGTGAAGAAGGAGGGCGGGGTTGTGACGAACAATACCAATACTACGCAGCCGCCGGCAGATGGCGGGCAGCCGCAGGGCGGGCTGGATATCGTCACGCTTGCGGCAGGGGTGATTGTGGTGCTGATCGTGCTGCTCATACTCTACAAGAAATATACTGGGGAGATTTAGCTCCCCTAATTTTTCATTTTATTTAAAGAAAGAAAAAGATTAGTCGATTTTGTACGCCCTTACTTTCAAGCCCGCCTCGTCAAGGAGCGCACGCGCGCTCTCAGCGAGCGGGTATTTCTCGTTGAAGACCACTTCCACAATGCCTGCGTTGATTATCATCTTTGCGCAGATCAGGCAGGGCGAGAACGTTGTGTAGATGGTGCACCCTTTGGTGCTCACGCCATTGTAGGCTGCCTGCACGATTGCGTTCTCCTCGCCGTGGGAGCAGTAGCAGTCCTCCAGGTTTTTGCCGCCCTCCTCAAAATTGTTGCAGCGCGGGCAGCCGCCCTCGCCGCAGTTCCTCGTCCTCCTGGGCGTCCCATTGTATCCAGTGGAGATTATCTGCTTCTCGCGCACAAGCAGCGCCGCCACCTTCCTCTTGACGCAGATGCTCCTTGCGGCCACCTGCTTTGCGATGTTCATGAAATAGGCGTCCCAGGTCGGCCTCTCCATCTTGAACTCCTTGGAGAACGCGCTGAGCGCGCCGTTGAGCTGCTCGTAGTACTGCTCGAACGTGCCGTTGTTTTCCACCTTCCTGTCGGCAAGCACAAACGTGCCGCTCAGGTTCTGCTTTGTCCTCTCCGCATTCTCCATCTCAAGCTGCTCCATCTCCTTGAACGCCTCGAACGTGGTGGCGTCCTCCTCCCTGCCGCGCCTCTTCTGCCTTTCAAAGCGGGCCTTGGCATCGGCGGTCACGTATACAAGAAAGAAATTGCCAAGGCGCTTGAGCTCCTCCACTTCGGCAGGGTTGCGTATGGAATCTATGACGTAGTTTTTGTCCTTGCCCATCTTCTCCTTTGCGCGCATCGCAAGGACGGCTGGGCCGAACTTCTCGCGCAGCTCGTTGCCCTTCTGGATGAGGTTTTCCCTCGTCACCGCCTTGTCCTCTTCCTTCAGCGCCTCCCTTATCATGTCCGAGAGGGAGATGGGATAGAAGCTCTTTTTCGTGAGATAATCAATGGCGACGGTCTTGCCTGCGCAATTTTCACCTGTGAACCCAATGACTAGCATAGGGATATTGCAAATGATAATGCTAATAAATATTCCTTTGTTTAAAAACACTAGCAGGCTCCGGTAGTGTAGCGGCTAGCATTCAGCCCTGTCACGGCTGCGACCCGGGTTCGAATCCCGGCCGGGGCGCTCTTTTAGGGTGATTTTGTAAAGTCTAACAAAGATGCTATTTACTCGCAACCTGCAAGAAAGGTAAAAGACGTAATGTCGGAGCACCCATTGACAATCTCACCAAAAACCAGCATTCGAGAACTAAAAGAAATTTTTAAAAAACATTCTTATTGGAGCGTATATGTAATCAATAAAGGCAGACTAGTTGGAATAATCACTAGAGGTGATCTGAGGCAAAGAGCAAAAAATCTTAATCCGAATGTTGCTTCTGAGAAAATAATGTCAAAAGAGGTTAAAACGATAGATTCAAATGAAGACGTCTTGATTGCCCGACGCAAATTAAAAGAACAAAAAATTAACGGTTTGGCTGTAATGGATAATGACGAACTTGTTGGAATAATTACTAGGTATGACATTAAAACCAAATATCGTTCAAGTAGTAAATTACGAGGGCGAGGTGTGCTGCAAATATCTGACAAAACAAAAGTCAAAAGTACACCATCAAATAATCAAGGTAAAGTAGTGTCTAAACTCATTCTGCAACCTAGATCCAACACAAATATCCTAGAGAACGTCAAATCAAAGTATGAAAATGGATATGTTCCTAAATATTTGGGAGCGTCAGTTATTAGCAAATTGTTTTGGTGCCATCAAGAATTTGTATACAGATCGATTGAAAAAGAAGATATGTTTAAAGCAGAATCAAAGAGAAGTCTGAGATTAGATACGGCTGGGAAATTTATAGACGTAAGTTCGTCTGCAATTAATCGTTATAAACAAATGGGCATTAAATGTGCAACAACCGAGGGTAAAGAATCTGTTGGGTTTATTGATGAAGATCCTTTTCTTAAAGAATCCCGTCAGCACGTACTAGAGCAAGCAAGTGATTTTCAAAGAGGGAAGTTTTTGCATGATTATTATTCAAAGCAATCTAACTTTGTTCAAGTTGTCTTGGATTACAAAGGTTATTCCATCATAGCTGCGCCAGATGCAGTGTTTGATGAATATATACATGAGTTCAAATCTACGAAATACAATGCATTAGTACGTTATGTTAAACCTTGCGCAATTTATCAGGCTAAAATTTATGCATACATATTCGGTAGAAAGAATTACGAAGTGGTAGTTCATAGTTTAGAGAGTGAAGAAAATTACACAGATAAAGGCACAGTGGATAATTCAGAGGTTGAAGAAAAATTAGACATTGCAATAAATCTTTTAGAGAGGAAGATGAATCCTTGGCCACCTAAGGGTTGGAAATGTAAAATATGTGATTTCTTAACTATTTGCCCACTAGGTGCTAAATCTGTGAAAAAATAGTTTCAGCGATTTGTTCCGCCTCAGTTTTTTCCTTTGCCTTCTTGATGATTGCCTTGCCGCGGCGGTAGAGCGCGACCTCGACCTCGCCCTTTGTCCCGATAACCAGGATGTCGCTTTTCATCTTTATCTTGAACCCCGCCTTTTCCATAATGGAGGACATCCGCTCAGGAGATAATTCAACCTCGCCTTCGGGCACAGCATCGAACGTGTTGCTTCCCCTGCAGGGCGAGCTTAGACGGTACTTCATCGTCTTTTACTATAATTCATAACAAATATAAACCTCTGCAAAAATGCGATTACTGAGAGGAGCGCGCAAAACGTGAGGAGATACATTGAGTAGAGCGGGCTCAGGAGATAGAGCAGGAGCGCCACGAATATGAAGAACGTGCGCTCGGTCCTTTCAAAGAGGCACTGCATTTTATCAAGGGATTTCCTGTCCACCGCACCGCGGTGGTCCGCGTAGGCCTTCGCAAACGAGGTGAGAAATGTGCCGAACGCGATTATGAAAAGGATTGAGTAGAGCGCGAGCGCCGGGTTGGGCCATGCAAGGTTGGCCATGGAGACGAGAATGAAGAACTCGACTATGCGGTCCGAGATGCCGTCCATGTAGGCGCCGAATTTTGTGGCCTGCTTTTTTGCGCGCGCAACTATCCCGTCAATGCCGTCAAGAGCCAGGGCAAGGAATGAGAAGGCGGCGCCGTAGACGACATTCGAGTTGAATATGAAATAGGCGGCGATGAGCGCGAGCAGCAGCGAGAAGAATGTGATGGTGTTGGGGCTGAACGGGATTAGTTTTGCAACCGGCTCAAGGCCCTTGGTGGAGATGGATTTCTTAATGCCCATAAAATAAATTGGCGGGTAAGAGATAAAAACTGCTATTTAGCCATTGGCGCTGAGCCCGGCGAGAAGCTCAACTATTTCCCTGTGGCCGCGGTTGCGCGCGAATGTGAGCGCGGTCTTCAGGGGGTCGCCGTTATCGCTGTGGGCAGTGAGGTTGACATCCGCGCCCTTTTCAATGAGGAGCATTACCAGCCCCTTGTTGCCGTTCCATGCAGCGAGCATCAATGCGGTCCAGCCAAATTCGCTCTGGGCATTGATATGTATCCGGGGGACTGAAAGGAGATATTCAACTATTTCCCTGTTGCCTGCGTCGCTAGCGTGCATGAGCGGTGTCCAGCCGCTGGCGTAAATCAGGTTAACATCCGCGCCCTTATCGATTGCATCCTTAACGTAATAGAGGTCACTTCTAGAAAAATCACGCAGCTGCTTGTTGGCAGATGCCTTATCCTTTGTTACAATTGCCGCGCCTGCTGGAGGTTCGGGCGAGGGCTTTTTCTTTATCCACACCACGCCCTTCACGACTCTCTTCTTGCCTTTTTCTTTGGCTAATTTCTTTGCCTCTTCGGCCCGTTTCTTTACACTAGAGTATTTTACCACGGCTAATTTCTAGAAATCAGAAAATAAAAACATTTCTATGCGGGGGCGTCTTCAATCCGATATTTAGGATTAATTGAGTATTCCTTGTCAGGGTAATTGCCCTTGTACTTATTGTGCAGGTAGTATGCAGTGTAGGCAATCATCGCCCCGTTGTCCCTGTTGTAGGGGTTGCTGGCCACGCCGAATTTCACTTTATTCTCTTCTGACATTGCGCGCACCATCTCCTGCAGGCGCGAGTTCTGCGCAACACCGCCGCACAGGAGAACCTCATCCTTTTTCACGAGCATGAGCGCGCGCTCGGCCGCCTCGCACAGCATGGCGAACGCGGTTTCCTGGAATGAATAGGCAATATCTGCCGGCGTGCTTTTGGGAAGCAATTGCGCACAGCGCGTGACAAGGCCGGAGAATGCGAAATCCATCCCCTTCACCGTATAGGGAAGCTCGATGTATTTTCCAGTTTTTGCGATGCGCTCAATCTCGCCGCCGTGCGCCTTCTCAAGGTTCATCTCGCGGGCGAGCGTGTCAATCGCATTTCCCATCCCAATGTCCAATGTTTCGCCTAGGACTGTGTAGTGATCGTTCTTCTTCACGAGCAATTGGGTGTTGCCGCCGCTCACGTAGACAACCAGCGGGTCCTTGAACTTGCATTCGTGCACGCCAATCTCTATGTGCGCAACACTGTGGTGCACAGGAACCAGAGGGATTTTGTAGTGAGTTGAAAGGAGAAGCGCGCCCGTGCGCGAGATGCGCAGGCAGGGCGCCATCCCGGGGCCTTTTGAGTAGCCAATGAGATTTAGCTGGGACAGCTCTACATTGGCCTTTGAAAGCGCTGCATTCAGCAGCTCATCAAAATTTACCGAATGAAAATCTGCGGCATCGCCTGGCTTCATGCCGCCGAACGGCTGGGAATAGGACTTGTACTCGTTTGCAAGGATAGCACCATCCTTACAGATGCCGATCCCAAGCGTGTGCGCAGTGCTTTCAATTCCCAAGCAAATCATGCCATCATATCCCATGCACCTGTGATTTCATTCCACAAGTGAAATCATTATTATCACTAAATCAAGCTGTGTGAGAATCTTAAGAAAAACAACTATTATGAACCTTACGCAAACCTCATCATGTAGAGCGAGCCCGCGTTTATTAGCATGTGCGCGAACACCGCGGTCTTAAGGTCGCCTGAATAGCGGTAGACAAGGTAGAGGAATATTCCCAAACCGAACGCGCCCACAATCTCATATACCGAGCCGTAGGAAAAGTGGGCGAATGCAAACAGGAGATTCGCAAATACGGGGTTCATGTAGCGCGAAAGGAACGAGCGGAAGAAGACCTCCTCGGCCAGCGGCCCCACAGTAATCGCATAAAGCAGGACGTAGAATGGGAGCTCCGTGATTTTCTGGTCAACTTTCTGCGCATCGTTGAATCCAAGGAAGTACGCGGCGTATGAAAGTATAATCATGAAAAATAATGCGGGAACCATGGACAAGACCGCAAGCAGGAACGTGCGAATTGGATGGCCGTGGAACCCTAAATCGGAAAGCACTTTCGCCAGTGAGTCGCCCCTGTGCATGAGCACGCAAATGGGGGTTAGAAGCATCACCATTGAGAAGACAATCGGAGTGAAATAGGTAATCTCGCGCATGCAAATCGTAAGAAGTGCAGTGATTAGAAAGAGCAAAAAGGGATCGGTTGCCTTGCGTGCAAAGTAGAGCGCGGGCAAGGTGAGAACTGCAGCCGAGTAATAGATGGGGATATGTGAGAAATAGGTTAAGACCGCCGCGGCGAGCACTAGGCAGGCCGCAATAAGCAGTGCCAGGAGAGATTTCCTAACCAGTCTTTTTCTCATAGTAACCGCATTTGCCGCAGGAGAACCTGTCCTTGTGCTCTGCAAGCCTGGTTCCTGAGCCGCATCTCGGGCAGCCGCGGCCCTTCTTGTATATGCGCAGCTTCTTTTTCTTCTTCTTTGTTTCTGCCATCGTTTACACCTACTTCTTCTCTTCGGTTGCGGCTTCTGCGGGCTTCGCCTTGCCGAGCGACTTTGCCGCGCGCGCAAGCAGGTGCTTGGGCTCCATCTGCATGTCCTGCTCGGATTTGTATATCCTTGCCCTGCCGAAGCACATCTTCTTGCCGAACGGCTGCTTTATGTACTCAACCACAACGAGATTCTCGTCGGCCTTGAGTGCGCCCGCAATCTCCCTTATCACGCTTGTGCGCGAAGGGGTCTCTGCATCGTGCCTTATCTCAAAAGCGACCTCCGTCCTTTTGAAAAAGGGGTTCACGTTCTTGTTTGTAATATCCAGCTTCATATTAAACACCATGATTATCGTTAATCCTTGCCTATCCTCATGACCAGTCTCCTGCCCATGGTCTCGATATAATCGATTTCCTTGCCCGCTTCCGCGGTGCCCTCCATGTCAGGCGGGATTGCAATGTCGAAGTTCTCAAATGAGACGAGGTCCATCACCACCATGCTGTCGCCATTCACGGAGATTACCTGGCCCCTCTTGCGCTCAAGAAGGGGTGCCTCCACATCCTCGCCGGAGTGGGAGAAAAGCATGCGCTTCTGCCCGTCGAAGATGCCGATGCCCGTAATCTGCACCTTGGCGGAACCGTGCTTACCTGGCTTTGAGGAGCTGACATCAACTACCTTACTCGGGAAACCGTCGATCATTATGAATTTACCAGCCTTGATATCCCTAACATTGACAAATACTGTGCTCATGGCTGAACTTGAGCTTAATAAAATATATAAATGGTAACAATAAGCGTGATAGACGCCCACTGCCACCTTATGGACATGAAAAATGCGGATTTTGCCTCTTTTTCCAGCCCTGAGACTATTGACAACAGTGACGATGGCTGCAGAGGGGTGCGGGGCCGGCGCGGGCGGCCCTGCCTTGAGGCCATCGTTAACTGCGGCTATGATGCCAATTCGAGCACAAAAGCCGTTGAGATGAAGAAGGGAAAGTTGGCGGGAAACGTTAAGCTCTACGCCAATGTGGGGATTGGGCCGCAGAAGTGCATGGGCCCAGATGCGATGCAAAAAGTCGCTGAGATTGAAAGGATAGCCAGGGAAGATGAGAGAGCGATTGATGCGATAGGCGAGGTGGGATTGGATTACCACTGGGGAGACACTACGGAAAAGAGGAATATGCAGAAAGTGGCGTTTGATGCACTGATAGCGCTTGCAAACGAGCTTCAGAAGCCCATTGTGATACATTCAAGGGAAACGACAAGCGAGTGCATACAATTGCTTGATGACGCGAAGTTCGAGCACGGGGTGATGTTCCATTTCTTCTCGGGAAATTCGCAGGAGGCGAAGGCGATTGCCGATAGGGGATGGCTGATTTCACTGCCGCCTTTGAGAGGGGGCAAAATGGGCATTGCAAGGGCGGTTGATTTGGAGAATCTTGTTGCGGAGACCGATGCGCCCTATGTCGGGAAGACGCCGCTTGACGTGAGAAAATCCATGGTGATGATTGCAGAGGCCAAGGGAATTAGTTTTGAGGAAGTGGAAAAGGAAACGAGCACAAACGTGAAGGAATTCTTTGGATGAACAAGAAAACGAAACTAAGGAATGCGCAGCCAAAGCACACCCTGCCAATTATGGTTAACAAAAAGCCGGTTAAATTCTGCAGCAACTTTCCTTCTAAAATTATATGTGTTGGCAAACCGCGCATAGGCAAGCCATCCACAAAAGCTATGCACCGTCTGCTCTCTTGTAACTGCACACCTATCAAGTTTGCGCCTCAACCGCTCAAGGTGCTTCCAAATCCTATTGGCATTACTTTTCTTTAGAAGCCTGTAAGAAAAGAAAATCCTGAAGCCAAGTAGCGTTATTCCCTTTCTTAACGGGACAACTTTTGACTTTTCAGGGTGCAGTTCTATTTTCAGGCAGGCTGCGAGGAATTCATTTATCTTTTTTAGCCACCCCATCAGAATCTCCTTCCTTGCATGCAACAGCACAAAATCATCAACATAACGGAGATAGTGCCTTGCCTTCAACTCGTGCTTCACGAAATGGTCAAGCTCGTTCAGGTAGACGTTGGCAAAGAATTGGGAGGTTAAATTCCCAAGCGGCATTCCCTTTCCAGGTATGGAAGCCTTGTGGTTTTGCAGTATTTTTCTTACAAGGCAGATTACCCGTGCATCCCTAATCTTCCGCTCAAGTATGCCAATCAGGACTTCGTTGTCTACCGTGTCAAAATAGCGCCGTATGTCTGCCTTTAGGGCATAGCCCATTATGGCATTCCTGTTTGTCTGGTCTGGCAATAGTCTTCCATTTCCGGATACTTTTCGCACGAATCCTTCAAAGCGAATTATCGCTGGGTGTGTGCCCTTGCCCTTCCGGTTGGCAAACGAATCGTAGATAAAGCTCTTTTCAAAAATCGGCTCAAGAATATTGCATATGGCGTGGTGCACAACCCTGTCCCTGAAATGGGAGGCACTGATTACCCTTGTCTTCGGGTCCCTTATCACAAAGGTGGTTAGCGACCTTGGGAAATATGCACTGGTCTCCAGCTCATGCTGAAGCTCTTTTAGGTTCTTCTCCAGGTCCCTTTCAAACTCCTTAACATAATCCTTGTTTGTTTTTCTTTTTCTTGCTTTTTTGTAGGCGAGAAGGAGATTCTCATAAGAACAGAGGTTTGAATACAGGTTTTTGTAGGTCTTCATAATATCCCAGAGAAAGGTAGTAAATCTCCGGAATGCAAGCCAAAAGAGCCATTCGAAACCAGAGCCGGGGTCGTTGTTGCAGTTGATGTTCCTCCTGTTGTTGAGGTTGTTGTTGTCGCGAGCCACGGGCCCAAATGGTAACCCGCCTACTAAAATGGCACGAAGTGCCCTCACCACAGCTTCACGTTTCAGCTTGCAAAACCTACTAAATGTCGCCGTTGAATTTCATGTCCGGCATGCATTAAGCGTCCGGCACTGCAGGCAGGTGTGTGGCTCCAGGCTTGCACCCGGAGGAAACTAAATGAAGGAGAATCTTTTTATTCATTGCAAAAATCGCGCGAAGCCCTTTCGGGCTCCTTTTTTTGCAACGTGGTTATTTTAGCTGAGGCGTATTAAACGCCACCCACCCCGAAACCAGAGCCGGGGTCGCCGCTGCAGCCGATGTTCCTCCTGCCGTCGAGGAGGCCGTCGCCGTCGCGAGCCACGGGCCTAACACCTATCCCGCTTATCCTGTAAAACCAGCGCTTTTCATTATCATTCAATTGGGCGAATATTTGGGCGCCAACCTGTAATGGGACGCGCGTGTTTGGGTCAACCTGGCCTGCACCTCCTGATTCTTGTATTAGTCCGCTAAGAACAATTATTGTTTTTGGAATCACGACCATCTTTCCATTTTCTTCTTTTACTTCTTCGGGGTCTATGAATAATCCTGCTCCCTTCACGCCTAGTGCTTGCAGTGGAACATTCTTCGCCTCAAGTGTCCAGCCGCTTTCACTGTCAATGACATCCAGGCCCTGGACAAACATTCCATCTTTTTCTGGATATGCAAGTATCTCCCTTGCCCATGCAGCATAGTAGCCCTTCTTGTTCAGCTCTTTCCATTTCTCAGAGCCGACTAAATAATCATCGTGAAGGACGATTGAGGGGAGATGAAGGCCTTGTGCTGCAACGAGCCTTACTGATTCAAGGTAGCCTGCGTTTATTACCTTGTCACCTGTTCCCGTGATTAGCTTAATTTCCTTGCCTAAGTCGTTTGCCAAATATGTGGATGAGGGCAGGATTACCCTTCCCGGTTCTGGTGTGGGCTTCACCTCTTTGAACGGCTTGCTAAGGTCAACGCTGCGGACATCCTGGCCGAATAGGCCTTCCCTTTCAATCGCATCCAGTATCGGGTCCCTTAGTTTTGGAGCCATAAGCATTGCACCTAAGTTATGTAGTATTAGGTAAATAAGAAGTATTTAAACATTGCTACGATAGGCAGGAAGGCGTTTAGCTCGGTCAGAAATATAAACTTCGGATGCCATAATAATAGTTATGTCTGGTGCGAACATAAACCTGATTGAAAAAAGGCTTGAGAGGCTTGAGAAAAAGATAGATGTGGTTACTTCTTTTATTGAAGACGTGACCATGACAAAGGCACAGCATAAGCGCTACTTATCGGCACTTGCGGCAATAAGGTCTGGAAAGGCTAAAAAATGGGTGAGGGCAGAAGACTTCTATAAAGAGTTGAACAAGTAAAAACCAGGGCTTGTCAATTATGTCCTTATTATATAGATTGCATTCGCAACTTATCGATAATCTCCGTATCCTAGCTGTAGCACTTACAATTTGTCGATGATGTCCCTTACCCTGTCGGCCGCCTTCTTCATTGTGAGCAGGACGAATCCCAAATCCTCATCGGGCTTGATGATTGCCAGGATGAGCGACTGCTCACCTGCACGCACGACTATCTGCCTGCCGAGCTTTGCATTGAACGCAACGTAGGTCACGTCGCCGCGATTGAGCGCCTTTGATGCCGCTTCCGCCTTCTGCATTGCCGTGGCGCTGCCTGCAGCTACTGATTCTGCGTTTCCACCCATGGGCAGGTTGGAACTGATTACAAGGCCGTCCTTACGGAGAATCATGCCGCCCAGTATGCGCTTGGTATCAATCATCTCCTTCATGATGTTCTCCAAGTCTGACTTGCCCATGCCCTTTATCGCCTTGAGCTTCACGATTGTGTTGCCCTCTAGAGTCACAGGGAGGTCGGTTTCGGAAACGAAGCGCTCCACCACCCAGGGCCTCCACTCTGGAGGTATGGCGCTGAGCATTGCAGGGTCAACGCGCTCCTGCCTGCGCAGTAAGCCTTCAATCGACGATTTCCAGCCAGGCCATGCGGAGAGCACCTCGCTCTTCCTGCGCAGCGTTAATAGTATGGAGTCCGCCTTTGTGTTAAGCGAGATTATGTCATTCTTTATTGATTCTGCCTCGTCAAGGCCGAACGACTCAATCCTGTCGCGGACTGGTTCCGTGCTCGTGGCATAGAGGCGTTCCATCTCCTCGAAAGGCGCCAGCCCGTTCTTCTTGCATACCTCAACAAGCGTGTTCGCCTCGTTCAATTTCCCGTCAACGGTGTTGAGCTGCTCGGTGAACTGCTGCGCCGCCGCGACTTTCTTCTTAAGCTCTGCGGCCATGTCGGAAAGGATGGTCACGGAATTGTTGAGCTCCTTCTCATCAATCTCATTTTTCTCTATCGCCTCAATGATGGAGTCCACGTTGAGGCCGCCAAGGCGCTTTGAATAGTCCTCCGTGCCCAGGCCGTACCCCTTGCCGCGGGTTATGAGCGTTGAGATTTCTGTGAACAATTCATTTACGCGCTCGAACGCATTCACCGATACCATGAATTTCGCAATGGTGTTCTTGATGTCGGACTCGATTTGCGCAAAGCTGTCCGCGAGCTCCTTGCTCCTGGTGACGGATTCCTCAAGCGGCAGCGATGCGATGGGCGCCATGGCCTCCTTGCCGCCGAATGCCAGGAACCTCTTTTCGTAAATGGAAACATCTATGCTGTTCTCCTTTGCTTGTGCTATGAGCGCGGGGATTGACTCGAGATGCCTGTCGATTTCTGCAAGATGCGACCTCATCTCGCCTTCCTCGGAAATGGTCCTGCCCAGCACTTCCTGTATGTGCTTCATCTTCTCATCAATGGTGGTGATGAGCTCCGATGACTTGTCAAACTGCTTGGACCTCATGTTCTCGTTCATGTGCACGAGCAGCGTCTCAACCGACGTTATGAGGCGGTCGCCGCGCGCAATCTTCTTTGCCTTGAGCTCCATGGCGAGCGATTCGAGCTCGTGCCTCAGGTCAGTATGCTTTGCCATGAACCCCTCATCAAGCGATACGCCGCAGCTGTCGCATTTGTCTGAAGCGAGCGTGGTGGTGCGGCCGCACACGGGGCAGGGGAACTTGGTGAGCATGAGGTGCTCCACATCTGACATCTTTGCCTGGATTGAATTGCGCTCCAGCTTCAGGTTCTCCGCTATTGCATCAAGGTATTTCTTGGCCGCAATGAACCCCTGGCCGGAGTATATGATCGGGTAGCGGTTTGCCTCAATGCGCCACTCCTTCTTTTCGAACTTTACGCCGTAATTTGAGAACTTGCGGTAGAGCGACTCAATCTGGTCTATCTCATCCTCCACCTCTTCGCGCATCTTCTCAAGCACCTTCTCCTGGTCCATGCTCACGGAAAGCATCCCGTGCAGCGCCGCATATTCCTTGCGCAGCGTCTTTTCAATCATAAGCTCCGCATCCTCAAGCTCGCCGCGGGACATCTTTGTCTCAACGGCCGAGAGGTAGGCGAAGAACAGGTCGGCGCGCTTTGCATCGAACGCCGTGCCCGCAACCGCCGCGCTTTCCCTGAGGCCCATGATTTCGGTGCGCATCTTCTGCACCTCATCCTTCATCTCCTTCTCAACAACCACCTTGCGGATGCCCTGCTCGACTGGGGCGCGCAAATAGCGCTCGCCAATCAGGCGCGCCTTGATGATGTCCTCCAAAACGAAGCCGAAGAGAATCAATCCCACGAGCAGGACGGAAGAGCCGAGAAGTATGTTCGTGTTGGTTGAGAGCACCTGTATGGGGTCGTCTATTATGGGCTCGCCCGCCGAAAATACCAGGTAGCCGCCGAGCGCGAGCGCAATGACCGCGGCAATCAGGAACTCGTTCCTGCCTCGGCCGCCATAGCCTGCAATCCTGTAGAATGCCTCCGCAATGGGCTCGTGCTTCCCCGCGCTGGCGAACAGGCTCAGCACAAGGCGGACCACCGTGTACGCAAGATAGAGCACGAGAACGAGCGCGAACGCAACAAGGGCGAGCGCAAACCCGAACCCCACGTATGCGTGCAATGAGAGGAGCAGCGAAGTGAAGAATGCGCGGAACTGCACGAACGCGCCGATGTTCTCAAGGTTGAGCACCTTGATTGAGCCGGAGGGATAGGTTATCTTCTGCATCTCCAGGTCCCAGTTTGCCGGGCCCGAGGCTGCCTTGTAGCCGAAGTCGGAATTTATCTGTGAGATTTTCTTGAAGTCAAGCCTGTACCTCACAGTGAGCGGCACCGAATCCGAAATGTAAATCGGCGGGACCGTGAGGAAAGTCACCGAGGATTGGCGGGTCGCGAATGATTCCGGGATAATCTCGTCGACCTCTATTACCGCATTCTCATTATAGGTATAGGACGTCTTGGATGTGATTTCGAATTTTGAATATGCGGAGAAATACTGCACCTTCGTGGCGTTCTCATCCTGCTCATAGATGTCCTGCAGCAGGTTGAGCTGCTCGCGCGCAACCACGAACTCGTTCTGCGAGCAGATGCTCAGATCGAACGCCTTTTCCGTGATGAGCTTGTTCAGCGCCTTGTTCAAGTCGTCCCGCTGGAGCATTATTGCGTCCACTTCGCCCTGGCTGGGCTGGCTGTTTGATGCGATTGCGGTGCGCAGGTCGGACGCCTTCTTCTTCACGTTTGAGAAATCGACTGCCGTCGGATATAGAGTGCCGTTGAGCTGCGGATACTTGTTGAGCCCGTTGTTGCAGCGCACGTTTGAAGTGCAGAGGCTCTGGCACTCCGGCTCGGTGCTGCAGATGGGAAGCACCTCGTCAAGGCCGTAGTTGCAGTTGAGCGTTATGGTCGCCAGGTTGGTTAGAAGATCATAATAGGTGTTTGCATAGGTCTCGTCGCGCCTGTAGGACGCCTGTGAGATGAAATCCGGGTTCTTTTCTGTTCCTGTGATGGTGATTTCCTTCTTCATCTGGAGGAAGCCCTCGCTCTGCTGCGCGAACGTATACTTCCAGACGTTGGGAATCCCGTCGCCGTCTGTGTCTGAGGAAATGGATTTCTCAATTACGGCCTTTTTCTGCGTGATGGGCGTGGAGCTCTCAAGGCAGCCCATGTTTATTACGAATAGGGCAACCAAAAAGAGCAGGACCGCTCCACGGTAATTCATGAAGCATACATCGTTGATAATGTTTAAATACATTCCAATATCTAAAGTAGGAACGGATAGGCCGGGGGGCCAGGGGTCCCTTGTTACCGCAAATCCCCTTTAGGCGGGGCCGAAAAGCCGGAAGAGGCTTCGAGTTCGTGAGCGGGTCCGCAGGTTCCGCGTCGATCTCCTGCCTTACGCGGCGGTTCACTGTGTGAACCGGGTCAGATCGGAAGAAGCAGCCCTAAACTCTGTGTGCCGTGCCGTGAGTCTACAGGAGGGAGTTGGCCTGCGGGGTGCCTTAACACGGATTCCCTGTCCATTCCGGTGAATCCACTCACTGATGAAAGGGGGAGGGCCCCCTTTCCTCGTGTGGTCTACACCTATCCCCCCTTGCGGGAGGCTGGTTTATACCATATGGCGAAAGGAAACTCCTTATCCAATAGTGAAATAAATCGTTGCGCATTCCCAGGACGTGTTTTTGCGATAGCAAAACTCGCTGGGGGTGCGGGGGTGACCTTTTGCATCTGCAAAAGGCATCGCTTTTTGCCTTCGGGCAAAAATGCGGTGTAAAACCCCCTGCGCTGGGGTCGCCTAGTCCGGTAGGGCGGCAGGTTGCTAACCTGTTGCGGGAAACCGTCCGGGAGTTCAAATCTCCCCCCTAGCGCTCTTTTATTTTTATTAGCACTAAAATGATTGCATGAAAATCCTTTGCTTTTCAGACTGGAGAACGCAAAGAGTATCATCTGTGTTAGAGTTCATAGAGTTCTATAACACAACAAGAAATTATTCTATCGATCTAGCTTTATATGGTGGTGACGACACATTAAGATTCAAAGAAGATTGGAGCAATATCGCAGAAAAAACTTCGCTGAAAAAAGTTCTAGCAGTAATTGGAAACGATGAAGATGATGACGCTAGAAATGTTCTGATTAATAACTGCGTCGTTGATCTCCATAAAAAGAGTTATGCTTTTGAAGGCATTTCCTTTATAGGATTGGAAGCAATGAGCATTGGAATAGATGGGATAAGATATACCGAACGGAAAATTCACGAGATGTTGCGGAGCAAACTTTCCCAGATACCTAAGGATAATATGAAAATACTATTAACGCACACTCCTCCAAAAAATCACCTTGATTTAGCAATACGTTATGGTCACAAGCATATTGGTTCTGTGTCAATTTCGAAGATGCTTGAGAATTTTGATTTTGTTATTTGTGGACATGTGCATAATCAAGGCGGAAGAAAGGAACTTTTTGGTAAAACCCAAATAGTCAATGTAGCTTCGATGGAGGAACACCCTGGTATTTTTGCTGTAATTGATACAGAGACAAGAGAAATAGAGATATTTAACGAAGAGGATGTAATACGCGAAAAGCAATTGCGGAAACTAAAGGATGTTTCAGTAAATCGAATAAAGAAACTGGAAGAATTAGGGATCCATGACCTTTCAGACGTTACAGCTGAGAATAAAAAAATACTAATGAAAACGAATGCGGGAGAACGTCTTGTTAATTATTGGATAGAACAAGCCGCATTGATAAAAGCTAACAAAATGAATCTTAACCCCAAACAATTGAAAAAATATATTGGCGAAAGATATATTTTATACGATGTGGAAACTGATTTAACGCAAAAAAAGATATTTTTGGTTGGATGCTATTGCTCTGTAAACAACGAAGAGATGCAATTCTTTGAAAAGAAAAATGAACGCAAATTATTCAGAGAATTTAGTAGCTACTGCAAATCGTTTGAAGACATCAAGCTTGTAAGCTACAGCAATTGTAAACTAGAGAAAAGGCTTTTTTGCGCATTAGCAACGAAATATAAAGATAAGGAATTCTACCAGTTAGTACAGAATGAAATCGATTTGGGGATATACATAAGGGACTTAATAATTGGTGATTTACCGTCTACCCATTTAAAAGATTTGGCAGCTTTTTTTGGATATAAATCACAGACTAATCTTTCCGGAGCGGAAGTTGGATTTATGTATAGTGACTATTTAATAGATAAAGTTGAACCAAACTGGAAAAAGATTAAAAAATATAACCACGACGATGTTTTTTCGCTTAAACTTGTAATTGACAAAATCAATGGAAAATGAACCTCTTTGCACTCTTTTGAAGATTACGTGAGAGGGGAGGTGTAGACCACACGAGGAGGGGAGACGCTTCTCCCCTCATCAGTGAGCGCTCTTTTCTTTTTTTCATCCACCCCTGTGGAGTGGCTCAAAATTCGAACATTTATATTAAAAGGGCGGGCTAATAGTAATGAGGTGTGTTGTGCATGATGAAACAAATAACCGTGGTTGTGCAGAATAAGGTAGGCATACTTTCCGATGTGACGGAAGTATTGGGCCGCAGCGGCATAAACATAATCTCGATTTCTGCGCAGGGATTTGAGAATAACGCGGTCGTTAGGGTGCTGACCACCGATATGAACACCGCGCTGCATGATTTGGGCAAGGCAGGCTACAACGCGATTGTCAACGACATTATCGTGCTCAAGCTGCCGGACAGGCCTGGGGAGCTCTACAAGATTACGAAGAAGATGTCAAAGGAGGGCCTCAACCTGAGGGCGGTTTACATCATAGGAAAGGAGAACGACAGGACGATTGTGGCAATCGACCCAGAGGACTATGCAAAGGCAGTGAGGGTTCTCGAAAAACAATAGCAAATTGCAGTTGATTTGCTAGCTGGCAAACACCTGTGTTTGCCATAATTCCTTTTTTTATCTTAATTTTCTACTGTGTTATTAGAAGCGAATTCCCGCCATTGGCTATTTTGAATTCCCCGTCAAGATTTTCTGTTAGCGATGTCGTATACTGTTCGGGCGTTATGCACAGGTAGGATTCGGCAATGTAGATTTCCTTTGATGTGCCGTTGAATGTGAGCGGGATCCTGGAGTAGAACGATTCCACTGCTCCGTTGCCGTTTAATTTTGCCGAGACTAATTTCTGGGAGATGATTTCACAGGTGCGCTCCATCACCAGCTTTGATGCCTGGGATGAGGACTGCTGGTTCTGCACGTATGCGACAGAGATTAGCGCGGTGAAAAGGACTGCGAGCGCGCTGAGCGCAACAAGGAAATCGAATGCAACCTGTCCCTTAGACATAACTAAGACACCTTCACGGTTATTGTTTCTGATTCGCCGCTCGTGCTCGTGAGCCTTACTGTTCCCGATGATGCGGCTGTGATTTTCAATTGCGCGTCCTTTCCCGCGTCAATTTTCTGCGAAGACCAGTCGAGCGTTATGCCCGAGTCAGGAAGCGCCGTGATTATTGTTTCCTTTTGGCCGGGGTTTTTTATCGTTATTGTGCGCTCTGCATTTGGCTGTAAATATATGAGCGTTTCTGTTGTGAGCAGCGACGGATTTTCAGTAATGAAGACATAGCCTGTGTGCGACGCAGCATAGACATCATAGTCGCCAGGCTCGAACGTGAGGTCGCCGCGCAGCGGGACTTCAAACGGCTGGGGGATGTCCTTGACGCCGTACTTGTGCTCAACCTGCATGTTGATTAGTGTGGAAGAGATGTAGGACTCGTTCTGCACTATTGTGTTGGGGACGTGCAGTGTTGTCCTCTGCAGTGAGCCGGGCCCGCTCTCATAGGCGAGCTTTGCAAGCGAGGAGAGCTCGCTGAGGCTGCGCTCCGCAAGCTGGGAGTCAAGCGATGTCTGCATGTCCTCAAAAGCCGAGCGCGATGTCGCAATAAGAATCCCAAGAACCAGTAGAGCAACGGCAAGTATTGAGATCAGTTCAATGGATGCCTGGCCCTTCTTATACATATAATAGAGAGTATGCGGGAAAAAATATAAATGAAGAATGGAACGGGTGGGAAGCAAATCGCAAGGTATAAGAACGGGCCCACTATAGAATAACCATATGGCAAATGTTACTAAAGAGAGGATTGTTACTGCATTTGAGCTCGGAAAGAGGAGAATGAGTGAGTTCAAGGCAAAAGACCCGAAGGCAGCGGGGATTATTGAAAAGGAGCTTTCACATGACTTTTACGTTGGATACGGTGCGGAGAGGCTTGAGATGCCTATGATGGCATACAGCATATTCGCAGTGAGCCCCAGGGGCGGGGATGACATGGGCGCGTACGGGACTTCCTGCGGCATTGTGGGAAACCTTTGTTTTGGCAAGGCCGCGGTGATGGCGTTCCTCAAGCTGCACAACAATGTGTTTGGCGTGACGACGAGCGGTGATGTGCCGCAAGGCGATATGGACAGGGAAGTGCTTGAGCACTGCACCAGCGAGGGGGGCATAAGGTTCTCTTCTGCCATTCTCAAGCTGTCTTCCATGAGAGCCGCCTATATGTTCGCGAAGCTTGTTGAAAAGGCGGATGGCTCGCTGAGGCCCGATAATTCCGAGGCAGAAGGCTACGTGTGGTTTGAGTCCGAGTAAAACCTAAACGAAAATAAATTTAGTAAGACCTTCCATTCATCCTTTTCCACTTCTCAAAGGGCACAAGGCATTCGTTGCGCATGAATGCAGGGGTTATTTTTGTCTTTAGGTGCCCGAGCATCTTGAGCTTGAGATTGTGGATCTTAAACTCGTGAAAACCGTAGTGCGCGGCGTCCTCGATTGTCGCACCGAAGTAGATGTCCCTTATCCTCGCCCAGTGTATCGCCGTGAAGCACATGGGGCAGGGTTCCGCCGTCGAATAGATAGTGCAGCCGGTGAGGTCGATGGAGCCGAGCTTTTTTGCCGCCTTGCTTATCGCATTCATCTCAGCATGAGCGGTTGGAGTGCAGCTCTTCCACACGGTGTTATGCGCCACGGCGAGCAGTTTGCCGTTCTTGTCAACGATTGCGGCACCGAACGGCCCGCCTTCCTTCTTTGTGATGCCCGCGATTGCGGACTTGATTGCTAGTTTCATGTAATGCTCATGAGTTGCCATGGTGATAGGTCGCTGCCAAAATTAAAAAGCGTTGGATGCGAGTCTAATAGCGATGGAAAAACCAGATTGGCTGAAAAAAGGACAGGACGCAATTGGGAAACCGGACTGGCTGAAGATAGGGCTGCCAAGCAAGGAGTATGCAAATACAAAAAAGCTGCTTTCTTCCCTTAATATTACAACTGTGTGCAGGGAGGCCAAATGCCCCAATGTGAATGAGTGCTGGGGAAGAGGCACTGCAACGCTAATGATTCTGGGAGATACATGCACGAGGGGATGCAAGTTCTGCAATACGAAAACCGCGATGAAAGGAAGAAAGGTTGATGCAACAGAACCAAAAAGGATTGCACTGGGCGTCCGTTTGCTTGGCCTTCGTTATGTTGTAATTACAAGCGTTGACA
>CAILAH010000027.1 GCA_903832205.1 uncultured Microcaldota archaeon
ATTTAATCGCGGTTTTTCCATAATGATCCTTCCTGTTGATTTCTGCACCCGCCATAATCAGGTCTTTGACGACATCCGCATGGCCATACTTGCTGGCGAACATCAATGCGGTAGCCTTGTGATTGTCCCCTAAATTCACGCTTGCCCCCATCTTAATCAATAGGCGGACAGTGTTACTGCGGCCGTTTATGCTGGCCCACATGAGCGCGGTCGTGCCCTGCACCCTTGCGTTTATGTCCACGCCTGCCTCAACTAGTTCTTCCACTGTTCCTGCCATTCCGTCCCTTGCGGCATCCACAAGCTTTTCGTTTAATTCATTTTTACCGAGCGTCCTGATTATCAGCCCCTTCTTGTGTCTTATAATTTGATGCCGTGGGTTGCTATCGAGCTTCTCTGCTTTCCTGCGTTTTACCTGCTTCAGTATTTTCTCCGGCTCTGGCTTCTTCTCCATGAACAGCGGAGGCAGCCTATCCCTGATTCTTTGTAACACTATCGCTTTCTTCTCCGGGTCAATGAGCGTGTTAAATTTCACCATGTCCTCAACTCAAACTTCCTTCTCCGGATTAATCTCACCTGTGCTTCCCGTCCATACCGCGCCGTGGCTCTTGAGCAGGTCCGCAATCTCGTAATGCTTTACCATTATTGCAATCTTGTAGGCATCGGTGCCGTTCTCGTTCCTTATGTGCACATCCGCACCCGCAAGAAGCAGCATCTCCACAATACCCTTCCTGTTATAGAATACCGCGTGCATCAAAGGCGTCCAGCCCCTCTCATCCTTGAAATCCACATCTGCCCCCTGGTTTAGAAGGCCGGTAACCCAGTCCAAATCCCCCTCATCAATCGCCTGCTTCAGCTTGTTGTTGAATGACTGGTAGAACCTCTTTATCTCGCTGTTTGTTCGTGGTATCTCGTTGAGGGGGATGTGCTGCGCCTCTATTGCCTTCTTTGCTGAATTCAGCACCCTTGTCCTTTCGGTGACCTTCCTCTCCAGCGCATCGTTGGGCAGGGCGTTGTATTCCTCAACGTTTGGGTGCTTTCCGGTTCCATCCTTTTTCTTCTTGCCATTCCTCCTGCGGAAAACATCGAGCACCTTGCGGGTTATTTCCTTGAACGTACTCATAATCATCACTCCTTTGCCCCGTGCTTCTTGAGGAGCTCGATTATATCATGACGGCTGTGTGCAGCGGCACACATAATCCCGGTAAATCCTGCATCCGTCTTGGTGTTTACGTCCACACCTTGGCCTATCAGCAGCTTGACGATTTCAATATGGCCAAAATTACAAGCAGTCAGGAGGGCAGTCCATCCACCATCCGCGCTCTTGGCATTCATATCAGCGCCGCCATTTATCAGCGCAAGCACTGTCTTTGGCATATTATTCATTACGGTGGTTGCAAGCAGGCAGTCCCCATTTTTATTTCGTATATTGGGGTCTGCGCCGTTCAGGATTATCTCCGCAACGGCCGGTGCAACGTCATCATCTTTTGCGCCGGGCCCTATAACCATGCTCACAAGGCACGCATTGAGCACGTCCTTGTCTTCGGACATTTGGGGAATCTTTTCTTCTGACATCGGCTTTTCAGGTTCCGGCTTCTCCGCGCAAAATGGCGGCTTCCTGTCCTTAATCCTTTGGAGAATTTCCGCCTTTTTCTTTTTGTCTATCAGGTTGTTCATGGTCGTCACGGTTTCTTTTTTGTTTTCACTTTGTCATCGGGTTCGGGCGCTGGCTTTGTTCCCAAAGTCAAGAAATCCTCATCCGCCTCTTCTATCTCCCTTCTCATGAGGGGAGAAATCGGCATGGCGAGATTTGTGCGGCGCTTTCCCCCAATAATCCAAACGGGCTTTCGCCTGGCTGCCTGCTTCTTCCTTTTGCGTTTCTTGCGCTTCTTCACTTCCTTCATCGGAGGTTCCGGCTCGGGCTTTAGCGCTGCACAGAGCGGCGGCAGGCCGTCCTTGATTCTCTTCATAATTACTTCCTTCTTTTTCTGGTCGATGAGCGAGTTTAGTTTTGCCATAATCATCACTCTGTTGCCCCACTGTCGCGGAGCAGTTTTTTTGCATCGCTCTCTATTATCCTGTGGTAGAGCGCGGTATGTCCCTGATTGTCGCATTCATTTACGTCTGCTCCCGCATCAAGCAGCATCTTTACAAAAGTATACTGGTTTTCATCGTAACCTACCCTCATAAGCGCAGTCAGCCCCTTCAAATCTTTCGCATTCACGTCCGCCTTGGCATCCAGAAGCATCCTGACAATCTCCACTGGCGCCTTAGACACGGCAATCATGAGCGCGGTCTGCCCGAGTATATCCTTTGCATTGACATCGGCACCGGCCTCGATAAGCATCTTTGCGATTCCCGGCTTGCCTTTCGATATCGCTTCCATGAGGGCGGTTGTTTTCGTGCCACCAGTCAATGCCCCGTTCGGGTTGGCACCTAGACCCAAATACAATTTAACAATGGCCTCATCATACAGGTTAATGGCCGTCATCAGGAGCTTTCCATCCAACTCCTCCTGCGTCTTCTTCACTATTTCTGCGCCCCTTGCCTTCAGGAACTGCGCAACATCGTGCTTTGAGTTAACAACCGCATAATGGAACGCGTTAGTCCCTTCGCTGCTAACCACACTGATGTCTGCGCCGTGCTTGAGCAGCAGCTCCACCATTTCAAGGCGCCCCACTGCGGCCGCTTCCATAAGGGGCGTGCTCTTGGCCGCTGTCATCGTATTAACATCCATCTTTGCATCTATGAGCATCCCCATTATTTTCGGGCTGCTGTGCTTAATGGCATTAAAGATTATTTTGCCATCATTGACATTGGCGCCTGATTCGATAAGGAACCTGATAAATTCAGCATCCTGGCCGTTCTGTACTGCAACAAAAAGGGGCGTCACGTCGTCAGCGTCTTCAAAATTTACGTCCGCCCCGTTCTCCAGGAGCATTTTCGCAAGCTCCAGGTTGCCGTAGTACGCCGCATAGGTAAGCAATGTGAATTCAGTTCCCTCATTGCTGCAGGCCGCGTTCGGGTCCGCGCCAGCCTGGATTAGCTCCCTTATCTTCCCCACGTCCATTACCGCTTGGGGATCCTCCGAGGCCAGTACCTTTGCAATCTTCATATCGTAGTATTCCAGCATCTGCTCATCGGTCAGCGGCTTCGGCTTCCTCATTTTCTTCTCCGGCTCCGGCTTTACCGCCTCAAACGGCTTAGTGGTGTCTATCTTCGTGACATCCTGGCCGAAGATGCCCTCCTTGCGCACTTTCTCAACTATCGGGTCGGGCTTCTTCCCGTTTCCCGCCAATGCTGTTGAGTTTTTTCCTTCCATAATCATCACTCTGTTGCCCCACTGTCGCGGAGCAGCTTTTCTGTATCTTTATTTCCGCGCCTTATTGCACACTGCAGCGCGGTATCGCCAGATGTGGTCTTTGCATTCACATCCGCGCCGCTGGCAATGAGATGTTTGCATGTTTTTAGATGGTCCCCTGAGACTGCATAGAAAAGTGCGGTTGCACCCTGGTCGTCCGTTAGGTCTACAGATGCGCCTTTTCCAATTAAGTTTTCCGTAAGTAAATCCAATCCCCTGAATGCGGCGGCGTGGAGCGGCGTCATGTTGCTTCGTCCCCGCCCGTTAACGCTTGCCCCTGCAGCGAGCATCTGATACACTTCCGCGGTATTCGATTGCAGGATTTTATCAACAACCGCAAAATCAACCAGCTTCTGTTGGACAGATTCATCTGTCCGCGGTGGAAGCTGCTGCGTTGGCACTTCTGGCTCCGGCTTCTTCTCCATGAACTTGGGCGGTTTCCTATCCTTAATCCTCTGAAGTATCTCTGCCCTTTTCTTCGGGTCAATGAGTGAGTTTAGTATTTTTGCCATAATCATCACTCTATTCCTCCCGCTGCGACAAGCAGTTCCAAGCTCGCCTTCGCATATTTCTTCTTGTCGTCGCACCAGACATCATCCTTGTCTATGTAATCCATGCTTTTGCGCGCATATGTGAGGGCAGTCTTGCCAGAATTAGCTCTCATGTTCACGTCCGCGCCCCTGCTGAGCAGCATTTTTGCCATTCCAGGCGCGTGGTTCTTTACGGCCCACATGAGAGCGGTAAGGCCGCGCCTGTCAACCGCGTTGATGTCCGCACCGTTCGATAGGAGAGTTTCCATTACCGGGAAATGGTTTAATGCACGGAGGAGCGGCGTATTGCTGAAATTGTCCCTTGCATTTACGTCCGCACCCGCATCAATAAGGGCCAGCACGTGATTGTTCCTGCCTAAGGATGCCGCGTATAGGAGCGGGGTCTCTCCGATTTCATTGCGCGCCTCAATGTCAGCGCCAAGCTGGAGCAGCGCCCTGATATACATTACATCGTCATCGTTCTTCAGCACTTTGAAAAGGCAGCTTTCCAGCTCATTCTGCTTAAGCGGCGGGGCACTCTTATTCGCGGGCTCCGGCTTCGGCTTTACCGCCTCAAACGGCTTTGACACGTCTATCTTAGAGACATCCTGGCCGAAGATGCCTTCCCTGCGCACCTTCTCAACTATCGGGTCGGGCTTCTTCCCGTTTCCCGCCAATGCTGTTGAGTTTTTTCCTTCCATAATCATCACTCTGTTGCACCGTGCTTCTTGAGCAATTTAACAACCTCGTCAACGGAGACTGGGTTTGCCAGCCCCGTGGCCCTATTGACTATTTCCTCGTTGGAATCCGGATTGAGCATCGCTACGACATAATCAAATGGTTTCGTGCTTGACCTTGCCCAATGGATTGCGGCCATGCCGTACCTATCCTTAATGTTTGGGTCAGCGCCGTGATTTAATAGCGCTTCAATGACGCTGGCCTTGGCGTAGTATGCGGCGTGCATGAGGGCGGTCCTGCCGTTCCTGTCACGCCTATTCACCGATGCGCCCTCATCAATTAGGCACTCTATCACGCCCGCATGGCCGTACTGGGCGGCCCAGGTCATCGCAGTCATCCCCTTGTTGGCTAAATTAATTTTTGCGCCCGCTTTTATCAGCATCTTAACGGCATCCACATGGCCGTTCATTGCGGCATAGATGAGCGGCGTCTTGCCGATGTTATCCCTGAAATTGACATCCGCACCACGAGCCAGCAGCTTGGCAATCTGGTCGCATTCCCCGAGTATGGCGCGGTTGCACAGCAATCTCGAGGCCATGTCTTTTTTCTCATCAGGAGTTATTTTCCCCTTCTTCATCGGCTTTGCGATTGTTTCCGGCGCAGGCTTTGCTGCACAGAAAGGTGCCTTCCCGTCTTTAATCCTTTGTAGGACTACTTCTTTCTTCTTCGGGTCGATGAGTGAGCCTAGTATTTTACCTGCCATAATCATCACTTTGCCCCGTGCTCCCTGAGAAGCTCCGTTATGTCGCTGCGGCCGTGCGCGGCGGCGCAGTCCACTGCGGTGAACCCGTCATCGGTCACGCCGTAAACGTCCGCCTTGCCCTCCAGCAGAATCCTGACGACCTCGATATGCCCTTCATTGCACGCGATCAGGAGCGGGGTCCATCCGTCCTCGCTTCTCACTTCCAGATTTGCCTTGTGCTCAACCAGAAGCTTTACTATTTCAGGGCGGTCCTTGCTCGCGGCCCACAGCAGCGCCGTCTCCTCGCGGAGATTCTTTGCCTCCATATCCGCCTTGTGCTCAACAAGCAGCCTGGCTATTTCAAGATTGCCGTGCTTGCAGGCGTACATCAGCGGTGTCCATTCCTTGCCGTCCTTTGCGTTCACATCCGCGCCGAGCCTGATGATTTCCTTTGCAATATCAAGATCATTGGAGATTGCCACACGCTTCAATATCTTGTTCTTGCCCTCCTGCGATTTGTCAATGGGCGGCGCATCCTTGCTTGGCTGCTCGGGCGCGGGCTTCTTCTCCATAAATAGCGGCGGCTTTCTCGCCCTGATTCTCTTTAGGATTACTTCCTTCTTTTTCTGGTCAATGAGTGTGTTAAATTTTCCCATAATTATTCACCTTTGGCCACCTTCATCGCGCTGTCAATGAATACTCTAATTGTCCCGTTCCTGGATTTGGATGCCAGCTCGCTTGCATTCAGGCCTTCCTTGTTTTTGGCAAAGAGGTCCGCACCCTTTCCCATAAGGTATGCTACGACGGCTGCATGGCCGTTATAGGCGGCAGTCATGAGCGCGGTGTTGCCATTCTCGTCGCGCATGTTTATGTCCGCACCAAGTTTCTCAATTGCTTTCTTAACATCTGCAAGACTGCCGCTCTTAGCGCCTTCGAATAGATAGTAACGTTGCGTAGGAACATCACCCGACGGTCGTGGCTTTTCTGGCTCCGGCTTCTCTGCGCAGAACGGTTCCTTCCCATCTTTAATTCTCTGTAGTACCACTTCCTTCTTCTTCGGGTCTATCAGGTTGTGCATAATTATCACTATATTGCCCCATTGTCGCAGAGCAGTTGCGCTGTCCCATACATTTTGAGCTTTAGGGCGCACTTTAATGCAGTGCCCAATCTATTCTTTGCATTCACATCCGCGCCTTTTTCAATAAGCAGCCTTGCAATGGAAGGATGCCCACACTTAATTGCGGTTATGAGCGCCGTATTGCCATTAAACCTTGCGTCCACGTCCGCGCCTTCCTTGATGAGCTTCATTGCCAATGTCAAGTTTCCTAAGCCCGCGGCGGCAACAAGCAGCTTGTCCTGCTCCCTCTGCCATTTCTTGGGAATTTTTGGTTTTTTATCGGAAGCTTTTGATTTCTTATCGGAAGTTATTGGTTTTACGATTGCTGGCTCCGGCTCCGGCTTTATTGCGCAGAACGGTTCCTTCCCATCTTTGATTCTCTGTAGTATCACTGCTTTCTTCTTCGGGTCGATGAGTGAGCTTACCTTATCTGACATAATCATCACGTTTTATCACCAAGATTCTTGAGCAATTCAACAACTTCAGCAACGGAAGTTGGGTTTGCAATGCCTGCTGCTCTCTTGACCAATTCCTCTTGGGAGTCGGGACTGAACATTGGTACGGAATAATCAAACGGCCTTGCGCTTGCCTCTGCCCAATTGATTGCAGTCCAGCCGTACTTGTCCTTGGCGCTGAAGTCTGCACCGTAATTGAATAGTGTCTTAATGACGTCAACTTTGCCGTAGTACGCGGCGTGCATAAGGACGGTTCTTCCGTTCCTGTCACGTTTATTCACGGATGCGTCCTCATTGAGCAGGCACCTTATCACTTCCGCATGGCCATAGTGGGCGGCCCACGTCATGGCGGTCATCCCCTTGTTGGCCGCATTGACCTTTGCGCCCGCTTTTATCAGCATCTTAATGGCATCCACATGGCCGTTCATTGCGGCATAGATGAGTGGCGTCTTGCCGATGTTGTCCCTGAAATTGGCATCTGCACCGCGGCCCAGCAGCACGGTGATCTGGTCGCATTCCCCGAGTATGGCGCGATTGCACAACCCAATATTGAAGTTCTCTTCCTCGCGGGTCATTTTCTTTTTCTTCATCGGCCTTTCCGGCGCCGGCTTTGTTGCGCAGAAAGGTGCCTTCCCGTCTTTAATCCTCTGCAGGACGATCGCCTTCTTCTTCGAGTCAATGAGTGTTCCGATTGTTTTATCCACCTTTGGCCACCTTCATCGCGCTTTCAAGGAATGTTTTAATCACCACATTCCCAGCGTTAACTGCAAGCGTGTACGCATCCCAATCTGCCTTGTTCCTGATAAAGAGATTTGCCCCTTTCCCTAAAAGGTATCCTACAATCTCGGGGTGATTGTTTTTTGCGGCAATCATCAGCGCAGTGTTCCCGTTCTCGTCCTGCATGTTTATGTCTGCAACAAGGTTCTCAATTGCAACTTGAACTTTAGCAAGGCTGCCTTCCTTAGCACCGCCAATCAGATCGGAGTACTGCCCATGCTTGATTAGGTCCTGCTGGGCGTTTTTATCCATGCTGCCCGCAGGCGATTCAGATTTTGGTTTCTCTGCGCAGAACGGTGCTTTCCTGTCTTTAATTCTTTGCATGATCACTTCCTTTTTCTTCGGGTCGATGAGTGAGTTGAATTTTGCCATAATCATCATCTTTGTGCGAACATGTCCTTCAGGTATTTGATTGCTCTCCAGGATTTTACGTGTTGCTTCGCACCGCTTTCGGCAAGGCTTAGGGGCGTCTCACCTGTTTTTGTCCTCGCGTTAATGTCAGCGCCGCTCTCAACCAGGAACCTGACAATTTCAAGATTGCCCTGGCAGGCGGCATGATGGAGCGGTGTCCATGAATCATCACGGGGGTCCACGTTT
Organism: uncultured Microcaldota archaeon; assembly: GCA_903832205.1. Lineage (GTDB taxonomy): Archaea > Micrarchaeota > Micrarchaeia > CAILAH01 > CAILAH01 > CAILAH01. Next base: position 8,255 of record CAILAH010000027.1, read on the forward strand.
GCACCGTTCCTGATGAGGAACATTACCATTTCCTTCCTTTCTGCAATGACCGCATGCAGGAGCGCCGTCCTTCCACCGGCATCCTGTGCGTTCACGTCCGCTCCCTTCTCTATAAGCATCCTGAGAATCTCCAAGTTGCAATTCCCCGCCACTGCCTGCATGAGCGGCGTACAGTTTTCGTCATCCCACGCATTCACATTGGCGCCGTCGAAAATGGCCCTCTCCACATTTGCGGAAAGGCCGCTCTTTATCGCGGATAGCAGCCGTTCCTGGGCCGTATCGAGGAATTTCACCTGCGCCCCTTCGGGCACTGCCTTTGAATCTTTGAACGGCTTGCTCAAGTCAACATCCGTTAGCCTTTTTCCCAGTATCTCGCCTTCACTTGCAATCTTCGCCAACATTGGGTCTTTTCCTTTACGCATGATATCTCATCCTTGCACCGCTGATATCGAGTAGCTCTGCTATGTCAGTATGGTTATGATAAATAGCACACTGCAGTGTCGTCCAGTCGTTATTAGCCCTAATATTAAGGTCTGCGTTATGCTTTATCAGCAGCCTGACGATTTCAATGCGGTTTTCATCAGAGTCAGAGGCAATGAATACCGCAGTCCATCCCTCACTGTTTATTGCATTCACGTCCGCTCCGCGGCGTATCAGCATTTTGGCGATTTTGAGATGGCCACGCTCGGCACAAACCATCAATGGTGTTTTATCGTGGTGCATCGCATTGATATCCACGCCCTTCCTGAGATATTTTCTTGCAAGGGCAACATCATCACTGCAATCCTTGCTTTCCAAATGCTCAATCAGCATTGCATTATTCGCATCCCTTGCAAGATGCTCTGCGTTAGGTTCCATAAACAGTGGGACTTTCCCATCCCTGATTCTCTTTAGGATTATTTTCTTTTTCTGCGGGTCAATGAGTGTTCCGATTGTTTGGGTCATGAGCATCACGGTTTATTCTTCCTCTCTTTCTCCAGTTCCTTTTCAAGGAATTCACGGAGGCGCGTATCTCCATCCAGTGACGGGGCGTACATGACCGCAACGTCGCCGTCCTTGTCGCCAACACTTACTTTCGCGCCTTTGCGCACGAGCAGACGGCATACCTTCAGACGATTTTCCTGCGCGGCCCACATGAGCGCGGTCATGTCGGCTGCGTCCTTTGCATTTGGTTTTGCGCCCTTTTGAAGGAGGAGCGCACATACGTCATAAAGGCCTTTCTCGGCGGCAATCATCAGGGGCGTCATCCCGCCGTTCTTGTTGTCCCGGGCATGGACATTAGCACCGCTGTTTATCAGCATACGCGCCGTTTTTGCATTTCCACCTAATATCGCTTTTGTGAGCACGCGCTTCCCGTCAAGGCCTTGTGTGTTTGGGTTTGCGCCTTGCTTGAGGAGCAGTGCAACAGCCAGCGCAATCTGCTTGTCTGTCGCTGCGGCATTAACCACATTCACTAACCTGGCATCTAGCTCCCTCTGCCTCTCCGTCGTGCGGGACTTTTTCCTTTTGCCTCCCGCTACTGTATTCATTGGCTTTTCTGGTGCTGGCTTTCTCTCCATAAACAAAGGCCCCTTTCCATCCTTGATTCTCTGTAGCACTATCGCCATCTTGTTCCGGTCGATAAGAGTTCCGATTGTTTGTGTCATAAATATCACTTTACTTTGGAGAGGGCCTCGTGCATTATCCTGGCCTCATTGCTGCCGCCATCGGCGAGCTGCCGCATGCTCTCCATGAATTCTGGTGAATATGCCTTCTCCACCTCTTCCTGCGTCCAGCCGATATGCTTGTAATTTATGTAATCAACGTAATCAAGAAGATGATTTTGGTGCCGGAGTTTCTCCTTTGCGCGTGCGAGGTTCCTGCCTTCAATCCTGTGGCTCACATAGAAGGTAAAGCATCCGACTGCGGTAATGCATATCGCCACTGGAATGGCTGCGGGATTGATAAGCCCAATGCTCCTATACATGCCGATACCTACGCCCACCGGGAGTATGATGCCGCTCAGCGCGACCAGCATCTGGTTTTTCTTTGCCGTGAATTTCATTTGCTCATACTCTTCCTTGACCTGTTCACGCACTGCGTTGATTGCACGGAGGAACTGCGCGTCCTTTTCTTTTGCGCGCGCCTCATCGAGGGCGGGAAGGTCTTTCAGTGTGACTTCTGTCCTGTTGTCAACCTTCACCGTGCCGGGCTTGGCGCCGAGGATGCCTTCCTCAGCGTACTTGGAGAGCATCGGGTCAATTTTTTTTACTGCTGCTGTGCGGATGGGGTCAATCTGTTTTGGGGAATCAGCGCGAGAACTAGGAATGGTTTTGGAATCCGCGTTCCTTTGTATTGTATTACTTTGGGAAGCCATGGGACCATCTTGGGAGAGTTATGTTTGCCAATAGGATTGGGAGGTTCGGGGGTTTAAAAACGTTTTGGTAATGGGGGACGTAGCGCGGTTAAAACTCAATAAAAAATTCTAATAGCGCTGTTTTTCAGATTTAGCGTGCAAAGGAGCGTATAAAAGCGATTTGCGTGTTTATAATTACTCATTGGCTCAAATAAACTAAAGCGCGCGTTTCTTGGCTTAAATAAAGCATAGAATTTCGGTTGCCCCCTGAAAAATCAAGGTTATATAGGGGCGTGAGATTCACGTCAGAATTTGAAGCTTAAATAGGAACAGCCATAATGTATTGCTGCGTGGGGGTTTAAGTAGAATAGTTGGCCAATATTTTGTTTACTAGAGGTGGGGTTCTCATGAGTGGTTCTGCGGGAGAGATTGTGAAGAGGGACGGAAGAAAGGTTCCGTTCGAAATCAGCAGGCTTAGGAATTCCATCAAGAAGGCAATGATTGCGGAGAATTCATACAAGGTTGATGTGTTCGATAAGGTAGTGAAGGACTCATTGACGAATATAGACGCTGTTTTTAAGGACAAGACGCCGACAGTTGAGGAAGTGCAGGACATCATTGAAGTGGCGCTGATGAAGAACAACATGTTCAAGGTCGCCAAATCCTATATAATATACAGGAACGAGAAGACCAAGCTCAGGGAAGAGAAGAAGAAGATACTCAACAAGACCGATTTGGACGAGGTTGACAAGAGGTTCAGCATAAACGCGCTGAGATTATTGGCGGCAAGATATCTCATGAAGGATGACAAGGAGATGCCCGCGGAGACACCCAAGCAGATGTTCCAGAGGGTCTCCCTGGCAATGTCGCTGCCGGAGATATTCTATGACACCAGGGTGTACTCAAAGAATGCCGAGTTCCAGGTTAAGAGGGAGGAGGCGGACATTGAGCTCTCGGAGTATGCCCAGAAGCTGGACGATTACGACAACAGGTACAGCCTGAACGGCTACAAGATTAACAAGTGGAACTTCAACAGGATGATTGCGCTATACAGGGAGCTTGCGCAGGAAGGCAGGATTAAGGTAAAGTTCAGCGAGATGCTCAAGATGCTCGAGAGGGGCGATTTCACCAGGGCTGCAGAGGTGGCGCAGAGGGCGTTCGACCTCATGACCAATAAGGATTTCCTGCCCAATACCCCTACATTGGTTAACTCGGGAAGGAAATTGGGGATGCTCTCCGCGTGCTTCACTTTGGATGTGGAGGACGACATGGAGTCCATCATGAAGCTGGCGCACGACTGCGCAATGATACACAAGAGCGGCGGCGGCACGGGGATGAATTTCTCCAAGCTGAGGCCGGAGGGCGGCATTGTCGCGTCCACAACGGGCGTGGCGAGCGGGCCCATCTCGTTCATGAGGATGATCGATGCGGTCTCGGATGTGATAAAGCAGGGCGGGGTGAGAAGGGCCGCAAACATGGGGATACTGGAGATCTGGCATTCCGACATTGAGAAATTCGTAACCGCAAAAACCAAGGAGGGAATCCTGGAGAACTTCAACATTTCAGTGGGCGTTACGGGCGATTTCTGGCCCTGCCTGGAGAAGGGGGAGGATTTCCCGCTCAAGCACCCCAAGACAAATGCGGTGATGAGGAAGACCGATTCAAGGAAGCTGTTCAACCTGATTGCATACAATGCCTGGGCCACGGCTGAGCCGGGCATCCTGTTCTTTGACAACATCAACAAGAGGAACGTGATGAAGAGGTTCCGCGGCGATGTGCGCGTGACGAACCCCTGCGGCGAGGAGCCCCTCTACCCCTATGAGTCCTGCAACCTGGCAAGCATAAACGTGGGGAATTACGTAAAGAAAGGCGAAGGAGGGGAGTATGAGTTCGACTGGGACGCGTTCCACGAGACCACAAAGTTCGTCGCAAGGCTATTGGATAACGTCATAAGCATCAACAGGTATCCCATAGAGGAAATCGACCTCAACACCAAGAAGTCAAGGAGGATTGGCGTGGGAATGATGGGGGTCGCGGATGCATTGTTCAGGCTCAAGATCAGGTATAACAGCAAGGAGGGATTCGAGTTCCTCAAGAAATTGGCGGAGCACCTGACATACCACACATTTGATTCCTCAAGCGAGATTGCGATTGAGAGGGGCACGTTCCCCACCTACGAGCAGACCGATTATGTGAAGGGCGACCTGCCGGTTGAAGGGTTCTACCACAAGGAAGAGTGGACCTGCGAGTGGGACATGCTGGTTGACAAGATTAAGAGGAACGGATTGAGGAACGCGATGGTTACCACCGCGCCGCCCACCGGGTCAATCGGGATGATTGCGGACGCGAGCACTGGGATTGAGCCCGTCTTTTCATTGGCGTTCGAGAAGAGGGTTTCAGTGGGCTCATTCTACTACACCAACGAGGTGTTTGACGAAGAGGTCAAGAAGAGGGGAATTTACACAACCGAATTGGTGAAGGGCATCGTGGAGAATTATGGCAGCATACAGAACCTGCCCGAGAGTCTCGCGCCAAGGGAGATAAAGGACATATTCGTTACGGCCATGGACATACACTGGGCCGACCACATCATGGCGCAGGCGGTGATGCAATTGTGGATAACGGACAGCATCAGCAAGACCATCAACATGCCGGCGGACATTACGGTGGAGGATGTGGAGCAGGCATACCTCATATCACATGAGCTGGGATGCAAGGGCGTGACCATTTACAGGGACGAGTCCAAGAGCAGGCAGGTGCTCAACATCAACAATGAGGCAAAGAGCAAGAGGCTCAGGGCATCTGTGAGCGAGTACACAACGGGAATGATCGGCACAATAATAATAGAGAAGCCCTACCTTGCGGACTACATTAAGTTCGTGGGGCCTGGCGCGAGCGTGGAGGCCAGCATGCAGGCGCCGCTCAGGAGCGAGGTTGAGGCGAGCATCGTGCAGATGAGCGTTGCGCACACCAGCACGGGCGTCACGACCACCGTGATGGAGCCGGTGATCAATCCGGTTATTGGCAACGGGGATATGGGCGTGATTAACCCGGTAATCGGCGGGAACGAGGTTGCGACAATCGGGAAGGAGCACGTCCACGCGCACCTGCTGGCCACAACCGCAGGCGATGTGACAAGGAGCTCGAGGATGTCGCAGAGCATCCTGCTGTGCCCGTCATGCGACAGCACGAACGTTGCGAAGGAGTCGGGATGCATGTCCTGCAAGGACTGCGGCTGGAGCGCGTGCACCATTTCCTAATTCGGCTCTTATTTTTGATAATTGGTACGGTACCAGCGAAAGCCATTTAAACAATAGTACACTAAATATACACTAGTGATACAATGAATGTACATGTGAGGCTTACCGGCGACGTGGCAAAAATAGTGGAGCAGATGATAAAGAGAGGCAGGGCCGCAAGCATGACCGAGGCAATCAGGATAGCGCTGCTCGACTATAATCAGCGCCATTTGAGCCGCGAGGAGCTGCTGGATTACCTGGCCGTGAAGAAGATGCAGCAGATAGACAAAGAGACCAAGGAGGGAAAAAGGAGGGTGCTAAACGCGAAGGAAGCGCTGGGCAAATATGCGTACATAGTGGAAAAGAAGAAGCGATAGTTTTAAGGGCGGGCTGCGGCAAGAAGGAAGTATGTACATGCCGGAGTTCGATGAGAACTGGAATGACCATTTCCAGAAACTGCCGGAAGAGATGCAAGTGAGAGTGGCAAAGAAGGTCAAGAGGATTCTCGAGGGGCTGCCTGGCAGGCATCTAAGGTTCGGCGTGGATTTTTTCGTTGAGGAGCTTGGGCAGTACAGGATATGCTACAGGTCTTTTGAGGCTAGGAAAGCAAGGAAGTTCTATTTTGTCGGGACCCATAAGGAGTATGAGAAATGGGTTGGGATTAAGAGATGAGTATGTGTTATATTTAAATTAACAATCGTTATATTTTATATAACATGTTGGAGAAGCTGCTGAGGTCTGGGGCGGAGGTACGCGTGCTGGGAGTGGTGCTATTTGAGGATGGGCTGCACCTCAGGGAGATTGCAAGGAAGGCAGGCGTCTCATCTTTTGAGGCGAAACGGGAGCTGGATGCGCTCACGGGAATCGGGATGCTCAGGGCGGAGAAGAAGGGGAATATGGTGCTGTTCAGCGTTAGGAAGGAGTGCCCGTTTGCCGGGGAAGTAAGGGCGCTCTATTTGAAGACGGAAGGGATTATACCGCTCATTAGGGAAAAGCTCTCCAAGGTGGAGGGAATAAGGTATGCGCTTATTTTCGGGAGCTTTGCAAAAGGGGGAATTACAGGAAAAAGTGATATTGACGTGCTCATTATAGGGGATGCAGATGAGGAAAGCGTGGCGGATGCATGCACGGGGCTGCAATCGGAAACCCACCGGGAAATCAATTATATACTCTGGACAGGCAAAGACTTCAGGGAGAAGGCAAAGGGGAAGGGCGCCTTCATAAGGTCGGTCCTTGGGAACAGGAGAATATGGCTGGTGGGCGATGAGGATGGATTTAGAAAGGCTGCTTCGGGAAAGGCTCATTGAGAAAGTCACTGCGGATAAGGCAATGGCACTGAGTCTGCTGGAGGCAGCAGCCAAGGATTTGAAGACGGCGGAAGACAACGTGGGGATCGGGCATTTTGAGTGGGGATTGGCCATCGCATATAATGGGATGCTAAATGCGGGGAGGGCGCTCATGGCCGCGAAGGGGTATAGGGCGTTCTCCGAGTCGCACCATCTTGCGGTTGTGCAGTTCTGTGCGGCCGTGCTCCCTGAGGATGCATCCGGGCTTGTAAGCACATTCAATAGGTTGAGAATGAGAAGGCATGATGTGGTGTATGGGGAAATTGCAAAAGATTCGGTGGGCGAGGAAGAGGCAAAGAGGGCTTTGCAGAAGGCGAAACTGTTCATTGAGGAAATAAGAAAGCTGCAATTTGGCAAGACGTAATGTAGTAGTAAAGTATATATACTACTTCTGCGCCTAATTAACTCGTATGATTGCTACCAAAGAGAGGCAGATTGAGGTTTACCACGCAACGCGCACGGGCGCTAAAAACGAAATTCTCGAATCATTCAGGAAGCTGGGCGCCAGGTCCGACATGTCTGATGGCAACGGCCAGGGGAAGGGATTCTACGTTTGGGCATCCAGGAATAATGCGCTTGGCCATGCGTTGAATTTTCTTGGGGAGAAATCGGAATTGGGAAACCTGATGCTTGTCAAGTTTATTGTGAGGATTTGCGCAAGCAATTGGGATGTGGATTATGAGCTCAATCCTGCGTTTGCCGCAAAATTCATCTATGATAACCTGGAGCTGCTCAAGAAAATACCAGACGGTGAAATCGTGATTGGTGGACTGCCGCTGCGCACGGCCGCAAGCACAAAAAGCGAGGCGCACCGTACATTTATGATAAGGCAGGGCGACAAATATAAGAGCTTTGGCTTTAGCAATAATGAGGGAGATGTCGGCACTGCAGAAATCCTTGGGAAGATCATGGACAGGCTGCAGGAGATGTTCCCCGAAGTGGTGCACAGGATAGAGGAGCAGGTGTTTCAGCACCCGGAGCTGCTCATCGGGCTCAAGTATGTGGGAAAGGACCCGCTGCCCGTGGACAGCATTGAGGTTTACAACAAAAAGAAGATGAGATGGGAACCAATAAGGATGTGAAAGCATGCAGACAACAAGAGCTTCAAAGCATTTAACGGGCGTTTCAAAGGTCGTGCTTGCGGACGGGCAGTACGCCGAAAGGTCAAGGGAATTCATCAAGAGGCTCCCTGAGAAGGATTACGGCGAGGCGGCGCTCACGGCGCTTGGCGTGAAGCCCATAACAATGTATACGGAAAGGGGCGATATTGTCGGGCACCTTAAGAGGCACTCGCAAGATTTGCAGAAGTACGGGCTTGCGCTCATGTCGGTCATGCTGAACGGCAGGGAGACGCTGCTTTTCATCAACACGCATTCCATAGGCCTGGTGAGGACAAGCTACCCGTGCGTCCCCAGCTCACTGAAGACAATCAGCGAGATATTCACGAGCAGCGAGCTGCTCAGGAGGCACGGCGGCGCGTTCTTCGGCTATCCGCAGGAGAACATGCCGTCGAAGGAGGACAGCACAGTGCTGACCTGGCGCGCCTATGACCAGGAAACGGAAAAATTCATGACGCATTACATGTGGTTCAGGTGGGAAAGGGAGCTGAGGAAAAAGGATGATGGGAAATTTGAGGTGGACATAACGGATGCGTGCCTCACAATTGAAAGTATGCGTGAGAGGGCCAACACTGTGGACCTTAAGACTTCCAAGTCAGAATTCTCCAGGGATTAATTTTGCAGCCGGCAATTGGCCGCGCCATCACAATGGCTCAACGGCCATTCTTCTGTTTTTTGAAAAGCATCTGCGTAAGGTAGAACAGCGCGAATGTTGAGAGCCAGGACAGCTGCGCAAGGAACGGGTCGTAGAACGCCAAGACCGCGGACAGGAAGAATATTATCACCACCGCGATTGCGCGGAACCTTATTGAATTTATTACGTTCTCAGGCACCTGCGGGTGGACAAGCCTCTTTTCGTGGGATGCGTGGAGCCACAGGATGAGCAGCATGAGGCTGCATGTGCCCAGGTATATGGAGTATATGATTACGGGAACAGGGTAGCCGGCATAGTCGCTCATCATATCGGTGAGGAACGGCGCGAACGTGATGAGCATCAGGAAAAGCAGGTTGAGCCACATGAGCGTGCGGTCGTATTTCCTTATGTGCTTGAATATGTTGTGGTGCTGCATCCAGTATGAGCCAATCACGAAGAAGCTGATTGCGTAATGGAATATGTGCGGCCCGAGCCCCATGAGCGCTGCGATTAGCTGGCCCGGGGGGAGGCTGTCAGGAAGGTCTATGTTAAGTGCGAGGAGCGTGATGGAAAATGCGAAAAGGGAATCACTGAACCCGATTATCCTCTCCGTGGTGAACCAGCTTTCGGGCAGCCCATCCTCCGTTTTGTTCCCCGCCATAAACTAAAATCAGCTGTAACTAATATAAAGAGAAATCCGCCTACTCCTCATCAGGGGCGGCATTGCCCTGGGTGTTGTAAAGGTAGGTCGCCCTTGTTATGGCGCTTATCAGCTTGAACCCAATCGGGTGGCTCGGGTGTATGTTGATTGACATTGCATCATCCTTTGTCTTCTCCGATGCGGCGCTGCCGAAATCATCGTTGAGCACATCCACGCTTTTCAGGAATCGCAAAAGCTCATCGGGATGGGCAGAGCAGTACCTGCGCAGGTTGTTGCGTATCACCGCGCCTCTCCTGTGCACGCCGCCGATTGCCGGCTTGTTTTTCAGCACATCGAATCCCCTTACCACTGCGCATATGACGTCATCGCTGACAAGGCCCTTGCCCGTTATGAAATTTACTGTCTCGTCATCGAGCTGCACTGCCGCAAGGACTTCATCGATTGAGTTGAATACGGGCTTCTGCGTTTGGACGGGCTTTGCGGCATTTTGCTGTGGCGGCCCATTTCCGGCCGCGCTTTCACTGCCAAACTGCAGCGCAAAGGTTTGGATGATGGATGAGATGCGCTTAATCTCCTCATCGGGCATCGTTAGCTCCCTTTTTGAAGTGAACTCATCAGCTATTGTGTTGGCATCCATTACGCCCTCACGCATTCTTGCGCGGATGAATTCTGCGGGAACGCCGTCGCGCATGAGCCTGCTGAGCTGCTTCTTCGCCCTTTTCCACTCCCTCTCCTCATTTGTGGGCAGCATCGCCATCTTGTAGAGCGCGGGGCAATGCCGCCTCATGAATTCAGTATCTTCCTTCACCGTTCTCTTTCTGGGCACCAGCACCGGCAGGGGGGGCGCCTCCTCCTCGGCCATTCCAACCTTGGAAAGCTTTTTTGGTTTTATCTCGGACTGCTGCTTCAGCATCTCCCTGGCCTCTGGGCAGGCAAGGGTGAATTTTTCCGTGAGAAAAGCTATGCGCTTGGCATTGGAAGGGTTGCGCGCAAGCAGGTTCGTTAAATACCTGTACCGCTTCACGTCCTCCATTCTCCTCAGCATTAATTCAGAAACGAGCTCGAGCTCGTCCTTGCGCATAAAAAAAACAGTGTTCTGCAAGATATGGGAGGCACACATGGCATCAACTGCAAAGGCCAGTGTTTTTCCCAGCGTTTGCAGCTTACTTTCCTCGCGTATAAGGCCGTCTTTTACTGCCTCATCCACGCGCGACTTGGCAAAAACATACATGTCCGTCCGGGCCCAGATAACGCCTTCAATCAAGTTTCTTATGGCCTGGTGGTTTGGGACGGATAGCGGGTCGCATGGCAGGGGTATCCTAATCTCCTGCAAGCGGTCAAAAAGGGGCTTAAGGCCGAGCTCATCGATGCCCAAGCGGCCAGTAAGCTGTATTACCTTTAGCAATTCTAGGAATTCTTCCTCGCTCGCCTTTCCGTCACCAAGGCCGCCTATGATTACCGTTTGTCTCAGGTCAATCTCGCGCACACGCGCCTCTACCTTGCATTGCCTGAAATACTTCAATGAATATTGGACTGCTTCCGCCAGCGGCATTATCTTGATTAGGTCTTCCACGTGCCCGAGCTCGCGCTTGGCGGTGAACTGCCAGCCCCATTTGGTTGTGGTTGCGTGTGCCATTAATATCTGGAAATAATGCCGCCGTCAGGAAATATAAACGTTGTGATGACACTGGCAATCGGAAAACTACTTCCCAAAGCGGGATATATACCCCTGGCCAAGATGCTAGTGGTGGTATATGTGAAGTTTGGAGTGGACGGAATAAAGATGAAAGATTTGGAAAAGATGTTCAAGAAGGAGACGGACCTTGTGTTTGAAAAGAAGAGCGGGGTCTTTGCGGTGCTCCTATGAATAGTGGGGTGGGAGAAGCAAGGGATGCCTGCAGTGCTCCTGTAAGCAGGATTTAAGAGTTATTCTGAGAAAGGGTGAATATGCCAAATGCGCTTGCACATGCACTTGCGGGAGCGGTGGTTGCTGTATGGCTGGCTGCGGCACTTCCCGGGAGCATCGAAACCAGGGTTGCGTGCGGCCTCCTAGCACTGGGAGCTTCGCTTCTTCCTGATATAGACCATCCAAAGGCGACTGCGAGAAAGGCCTATAGGATGGTGGGCACTGCGGGAGGCGCCATACTACTCTTCGTATTATTGTGGGGGATGGGAGTGGGCCCGCTCATTGCGATAGCGGGGGGAATTACTGGGGGATTGCTGCTTGTTGCTATGAGCGAGTGGCTTATACCTAGGCATAGGGGCATTGTTCATTCGTGGAAGTTTGCAATCGTAATTGGGATTGCCGCGTACATCCTGCTGTTTATGCTCAATGTGCAGGGAGCAGCGATGCTCGCATTCGCGCTTGTTGCAGGATATGCATCGCATCTTGTTTTGGACACTGTGCTTTAGGCTGTGTGTGGCTTATGCACCGCATCTTATTTTGGGACACCCTGGGGTAATGCTATTCGAACGGAAATTAGCTATATAATATTTGGCGAGAAATTAATTCACGGGGGAATAAATTATGAATAATAAGCTATTGCTAGTTGTGGGAATTTTGGCATTCGTAGTTCTGTTCGGATGCCTTGGGCCGTCTAAGGAGCCGACCAATGTGGCCGCGAAACAGGTCACGGGCGGCATCACGGTAAGCTGGGATGCGGTTGCAGATGTGGCAGGATATAACATCTACAGGAGCACCGCCACGGGAACGCTGGGCAGCAGGGTTAATCCGGTAACAATTGCCGGTGAGACTTCCTACAAGGACACGGAAGTGCAGGACGGCACAACCTATTATTATACTGTAAAATCTGTTGACAAGGGCGGGACTGAAGCGGGAAAGATGCAGGCAAGCGCAACCGCAAAAGTCAGGCCGCCGCAGAGCCTGCAGATTGTGATAAATAGCGGGCAGGAATATGCGACGAGTGCGCAGGTCTCATTATCGCTCTATGCAGTGGGCGCAAAGGAGTGCAGGCTCTCGAACGACGGGGCTGCCTGGAGCGACTGGGCGCCCTATGCCGCGCAGATGAGTTGGGCATTGGTCTCAGGCGACGGGCAAAAGGAGGTGTACTACCAGTGCAGGGACAGTTTGGGAAACACCGCATCACCGGTCTCTGAGGGAATAAGGCTTGACACGACACCGCCTTCAATTACGGTAACGAGCCCGGTTGAGGGGCAGCAGTATGAGAGCTCTTTCGATATGATATTTGTTGCAACCGATACGGGATTCAACACGCTGACGTGCAGCGCAGTAGTTGACGGCACTTCACTGCAGGTGGGCGTGGTGTCAACTGGCGTGACAACGAAGATAAATGTGCCTGTAACAGGCGGCTCGCACGTCCTTAAGCTGACTTGCAGCGACGGGCCGTTCCAGGTGGGCAGGAACGTGAGCTTCACATCGGTTGATAAGCCGGGCGTTACAGTAATACTCGGTGACGGGTCCGGATATACGGACTCGAGGACGGTCAAGGTGGAGCTTGATGCGACAAATGCAAAGCAGTGCAGGCTCTCGAACGACGGGACCGCGTGGTATGACTGGTTCACCTACACCAAGTACACGACGAACGTGGTGACACAGGGTGACGGGACCAAATACATTTACGCGCAGTGCAGAAATGCAAACGGCGTTGTATCGGATACGGAGATGGACTCTATAATACTGGACACAAGCCCGCCGCCATACATTAGCGTGAGCATAAACAACGGCGACAGCTGGACCAACTCAAGGAACGTGCGTTTGGGATTCTATGCATTCGCTGCGGAGCAATGCAGGTACTCAAATGAGGACGGAATATGGAGTGGATGGCAGCCCTACGTGAGGTCGATGCAGTGGACGCTCACCTCAGGATACGGAAGCAAGAAAGTATACTATGACTGCCAGGAATCAACCGGGAAGGATGTGGGCACGGCTACTGCAAACATACAGTATTCAAGTACGCCGCCCAATCCGCCGACGGGAGTTAGCATAAGCATAAACGGCGGGGCGCAGTACACGATGAGCAGGAACGTGCAGCTCTCGCTCAATGCGAAGAATGCGTACGCCTGCAGGTTCCAGGAAAACGGCCAGGGATGGACTGACTGGGAAGGCTACGCGACCGCCAGGCAGTTCACCTTGACGTCCTCCGGCGACGGTACAAAGGCGATATACTACCAGTGCAAGAACGATTATGGCACGAGCGGCGCGCAGGCGGCAATCTACCTTGATGAGAACCCGCCTCACCCCATTACCGACTTGAGGGCTGAAGTGAGCTCCAATTCGGTCTACCTGAAATGGACGCCGGTGGGCGATGCGGGAAGCGGTGTTGCGAGCTATAATGTATATAGGAGCAACAGGGTGCTCGGTGTGATGGACAAGATCGGCAATACGGCCTCCAGCTCCTACACCGACTACCAGGTGGTTGGCGGAAATACGTACACCTACATCGTGCGTGCGGTTGACTTTGCGGGAAGGGAGGGCGACTCCTCCAACGCGGTTAACGCGGACGTGAAAGGCGCAGGTAATGTGAGGGTTACGATAACCGCGCCGCTGGATGGCGCGCAGGTGTACCCGCCCGTGGTGCTTACATACCAGGCGGATGACGACGCATACGGCACGGTGAACTGCAACTATTACCTGAACGGCAACTCATACCCGTCAGGCAATGTGCCCACAGGTGCGCCCCACAGCGAGCCGCTTAACCTGGACCCGAGCGTGCTCAAGTACACCGTGAGCGTTATATGCACGGATGAGGGCGGAGGCTCCGGGAACTCTGGGAACAACGTGTTCTACCCCGTGCCTTCCAACGGGCCAATCGGGCCTAACCTACCCTACGTGGGGCCAAACCCAATTATCGGATAGGAATAAAACGGATTTTTTATTTTCATTTTATTTTCGTGATTAAAAACTAGGAAATGGCGTTATTGGTAATGCTTGCTCGTTTCGAAACTAGGAAGAGGGATTGTTATTGGTAATTGTGATGTGCATTCAAACTAGGAAGAGGTAGTGTGGTAGTAATAGTTTCCTGCGGAGCGCTGCTCCCTGTCCAAAACCGAATCCTTCTTGTTGATTTTTGGGCGCAGTGTCTCCTTGTCCCTGCGCAGCGTTATGCCGAGATCTTTCAGGAATGCGTTCATCGCCTCGGTCTTGTGCGCGGGCGGCGATGCGCTGCCATGTACGGATGACTGGCCCGTGAACTGTATCAGGCGGCTTGCGATTGAGTCGATAAATACAATATCATGATCGACCACGAACGCGACCTTCTCCTTGTCGGCGATGTCGCGCTTAATCACGGCCGAGAGGCGCATCCTCTGCTCAATGTCCAGGAATGCGGACGGCTCGTCGAACAGGTAGATGTCGGCGTCCTTGGAAAGCGTGACCGCGATTGCAAGCCGCTGCATCTCACCGCCCGAGAGGTTCCTTACCTTTTTGAAGAGGAGATGCTCCAGCTCGAACTCTTTCAGATAGGTCAGGTCGATCTTTTGGCGCATTACATATTCCTGCACGCTGCCGTCAAATCCCAAATCGAGGTACTGCGGCTTGTAGGATACCGCCAGGCCCTCTTGATGCGCGCCTTCATTGGGCTTCTCAACGCCCGCTATGAGCTTGATAAATGTGGACTTGCCGATTGCGTTCGGGCCGACTATGCCTATGACCTCGCCCTTGCGCGCATCGCCGGCATCCACGTTAAGCGTGAAGTGCTCGAATGATTTCTTCATGTTTTCATAGGTGAACAGGGCTTTCTTTGAGACCTCTGATGTGGAGAAGAGATCGAGCTTGAGCGCCCTGTCCCTGAACCTCACGTTTTCCTCGCGCAGGTAGCCGTCAAGGAACTCGTTTATGCCGCTGCGCGCGTTCTTCACGCCGCTCACCACTCCGTATGCTGCGGGCTCGCCGTATAATATGTAGACGTATTCCGCGAGATAATCGAGAAGCGCCAGATCGTGCTCCACAACAAGGACTGGCTTTGTTTCCGAGAGCGCGGCAATCTCCCGCGCCACGCGCATCCTCTCATAAATGTCAAGATAGGTTGAGGGCTCATCGAAGAAATAGAGCGCCGCATCCTTGAGCATGGTGACCGCGATGGCAACCTTCTGCAATTCCCCGCCGCTCAGCGAGGAGAGCTTTGAGGTGAGGAAATTCTTCATGTTCAATTTCTCAATGAGCCCCGAGCGCTTATTATTCTTGTCAAACTCCTTTAGTGTTTCCTCAACGGTCTGCTTTGGGGCGACCTTTGCGATGAGCTCGACGTTCTGCACTTTGTAGCTCACGTGATGGTCGTTATTTTTCATGGCCTCGAAATAGTTCTTCAGCTCCCTCTGCGACATCTTCTTGAGCGCATCATCAAGCGAATATTTGCGCGAGAAATCGAAAAAGTTGGGGGTGATTTTCCCCGACATTATCTCAAGAAGCGTTGTCTTCCCTATGCCGTTGCGGCCCACCAGGGCAACAACGCCGTTCTGCCTTGGAAGCGCGAAATTGTAAAGGCGGAATGAGTTGACACCGTACTGGAACATGGGGTCGCCCGTTTCGCCTGCGAGGTTTATCACCTTGATCGCATAGACAGGGCATTTCTTCGGGCATATGCCGCATCCCGTGCACAGGTTCTCATCAATCACCGGAAAATCCTTCTCATCAATAACAATGGCATCCTTTCCCATGCGGACTGGCGGGCAGACATTCCTGCACACATAGCCGCATTTGTCGCGGGTGCACTTGTCTCGGTCAATGACAGCGATTCGCCTGGGTGCCGGCATACGAAGAATATTTGGGACATAAGCTATTTATTAGATTTGTGCAAATTGTCATTATGGAGTTTTGCAAGGGCTGCGGAGTGTCCTGCTGCAGCCATTATTACATCCCGCTGAGCGCGGTGGATGTGTTTTTGATTTCTACCAGGGGATGGGACGATTTTCTGTTTATCGAGGAAAAGGGGAAGGACGACGGCAACTGCTTCAAGATTAAAGGAAAGAATTATGCGCTCAGGATGAAGAAGCGCGTCCAGGGCGGGTGCGTGTTCATGAATGAGAACGGGAGCTACTGCTGCGGAATAGAGAGGTGCAAGCCGAGCGTTTGC
Organism: uncultured Microcaldota archaeon; assembly: GCA_903832205.1. Lineage (GTDB taxonomy): Archaea > Micrarchaeota > Micrarchaeia > CAILAH01 > CAILAH01 > CAILAH01. The sequence goes on from CAILAH010000027.1 coordinate 24,640, forward strand.
GCAGCATATCCATTCAAGAGAAAAGACGGGAAGATTGTGATGATGGAGAATCGGGTGTGCCCCGCGGGCAGGAAGCCCACAAAGAGGGATTTGAAGGAGGCGGAGGGGGTCCTGCGAAATTACGAATACGAGTGGGGACTGCACAGGAGGATGGCTGCAAGATGGAATGGGTCGTTCCTCTCAAGGCATGGATGGCCTGAATTGTTCATCCCCTACGCAATGGTGCAGATGAACCTGTGGAAGATTGCAAAAATGCTTGGAAGAGTTGAAAAATAGGAACAGGTTTTTAACTTTCAAAGTGCTTATTCAGAACAATGAGGGCGAATATTAACAGGAAAGGCATGGCCGTGTGGTACTGATGAGGGCAGACATTAACAGAAGAGAGGGAGTTGTCTCGCTTGTGCCTGAGACATTCGAGGACCTGTGGCACGCCTACAAGTTGATAACGCCGGGGGCGCTGGTGAAATCGCACAGCACGAGGAAGTACAAGCCCGCCGGCAGCAACAGGGAGGAGAGGATTAGCGTGAACGTGACGCTCCAGGTAGAGAAATGCGAACTGCACAAGGATTCCAACCGCCTCAGGGTGATGGGGAAAATCATCGAGATAAAGCCTGCGGAGATTGCGCCACTCGGCTCGCACCATACGGTGGATGTGGAGATAGGCGAGCAGGTGAAGGTGAAAAAGGAGTGGAAGGATTTTGAGCTGGACCTCATACGCGAGGCGGTGAAGTCAAGCAGGAGAAGCGTTGTGAGCATTGTGCTCATCGATTATGATTATGCGCTGTTCGCCGCGCTCAAGCAGTACGGCGTGGATTTCGGGCTTGAGCTGGAAAACAAGGCGGGCAAGAAGGACAAGAACGTGGAGACTGGGAAATTTTTCTCGGAGGTTGCTGGCGAGATTGGGAAGATGGAAGGCACCGTCATTGTGGGGGGGCCTGGATTCGCCAAGGATAACCTCTACACATATTTGAAGAATGAGATGCCCGAAGTGGCAAAGCGCGTGAAGGTGGTGAGCGCATCCAACAACGAGAAGAGCGGTGTCTACGAGCTGTTGAAGAGCGAGGAGATGCACCGCATCATGGAAGAGGAGCAGATGCACACCGTCTTCAGGGACCTGGAGAGATTTTTGAAGAGCGTGGGGAAGGGGGACGGGCTGGCCGCATACGGGAAGAAGGAGCTGGAGAAGGCGGCGCAGAACGGCGCCATTGAGGTGCTCGTCGTTCTGGACGTGAACGTGAGGAGCGACGAGTTTTACGAGAGATTATTGGATTTTGTGAAGGCGCGCGGCGGGGAAATCAGGATTGTGCCGGAGGAAAGCCAGGTGGCCGAGCAGGTGAAGGCGTTCGGCGGCGCGATTGCGATGCTTAGGTACAGGATGCAATAAGAAAATGGCCTTGTCGAATTGCGAATGTGAGATATAGGACCACAGCTAATTGATTGAAATTAAAGCGGGACGTGAAATTGCCTTATTCCTAGTCCTTCTCTATGTCTTCAGCGAGAGGGGCTTTCGCCTTGAATTCGTCCTTCTTGCGGTGCGTGACCAGGTCTTCATCGTTAATCAGAAGCGGGAGACCGGAAAGCACGATGTTCATTAGCGAGCTCGACGTCGCCTGGAACACTGGGTTGTTGATATCCACCTTCTGGTGGTGCAGGAAATACCTCTCGAAAATGGGGCGCACCTCATCCTCGCTGTAGGCGGGCCTGTTCCTGTCAAAGCGCTCCCGGCCCTCGTTCATCCTCTGCACGAGAAGCGCCAGGAAGCCGTCAACCCTGAATTCAAGCTCGTAATCCCTGTCCGCCTTTAGCTTCATCAGGAATCTGCCCTTTCCCTTCAGCTCTTCAGGCTGGGAGAGGCTGCAGGAATGTATTGGATGCCTTATCGACTTGTTCTGTTGCATGTGTAATCATCCTTAGTCTATGTTTTGTTTAATAAACATTTCTCTGTGGCTCCGTGTGAAGTTTCCGAACGCCCAAGCGACAATTTTCTACGTATCCTCCTCCTGGTTATCCTGCACACATTGGCCACCATTTGCTTCTCACTGAACTTTTTGCGTATCTCAAAATATTCGTCGGGTACACCTGACCTGACATCCTGCACCGAATTTATCGCATCCATGTACTCCTGCGCCACACCGGGCGACGGGATGAACTGCGTACCAAGGACCTTTGATGAGAATATCTCCGGGATGCCGCCCACTGCATTTGTCAGCAGGTAGGTGCCCGATGCGATTGCCTCAACAACCGCAAGGCCGAAGGCCTCGGTCTTTGAAGGCTGGACGGATATGTCTGAGAGTATCTGCACCGGCCAGTTCAGGAATAGCTTGTCGCCGAACGCTCGCGAGCTGCCGTTCATGTTAAACTTCATGTCATAGACGAGCTTCAGGTTCTCCGGGGAATAGCCGGAAATCATCTCAAGCAGGAGCTCATAGTCCCTGCGCACGCTCTCATCTGCGAACGTGTACTTGGAGATGTCGATGACAAACTTGAGCCTGTCCTCCTTTATGAGGCGCTCCATCTGGAGAAAGCCCTTGAATATGCTTGGCGCGCAGCTTGGCTCGAGCACGAACGATGACGCGATTACAAAACCCACGTCGTTGTACTTCCTGCTGTTCTTGTTGAACTTGGAAACCAGGTCAAGCAGTGTTGCCGCGCCCTTATCGGGCGAGAGCCTGCCCGCAAAGCACACAACCTTCTTCAGGTCGTCCCGGAGGCCCACTTCCTTTCGCAGCGCCCTCTTAAGGAGCCCGGTCGGCGTGTAGAGCTGCATGTTTATGCCGTTGAGCACCGCATATGAATTGAGATCGTTCCTAAGCACGGAGCCAAATTCCCTTTTTGCCGCCTCGCTCACCATGATTGCGAAATCGTAATTGCCGGCGACGTTGTCGACCAGGTCTGTAAGGGTCGAATTTGAATGGTAATTGAGCAGCGTGTGGAAATAGGGGACTATCATGAATTTGTTGCGTATGCCCAGGTCGACGCCCCACTGGTGCAGGGCGCCTATGAAATGCGCACCCGTATCAAGCGGGTAATGATGATAAACGACGGGCATATAGCCTGAATCAATCTCGCCCTGCATGAAATCGAAGAATTTCTTTGACGGAAAGCCGCCCTTTACGTCCGCATCATATTCAAGCGTGGTGCGGAGCTGCCTCTGCACAATCTCCATTGAGACCGTATCGGCATATTCCAGGAAGCGCGGCTCCCTGACGGGGTGGTGGGTGCACCACACGGACTTTCTGCCGATGCCGTTCTCTTCCGAAAGGTGCAGGAGCGAAAGTATGGCGAACGTCTGGCCAAAGAACGTCTTTGTAACCGGAAACGGGTTCGATGATATGTGCACAGCTGATATCTCGTTCATTGGATACATTAGGGCCATCCTTCATATTAAAACATTTCTATCCTATATCCTCCCGTATGAGAATACACTTCATGATAAACGGCGTGGGGCTCGGCCACGTCTACAGGGAGCTTCCAATAATGAAATCGCTCGCGAAAAGGCACAAGATTACGACGTCCGCGTTCGGCAACGCGCTGGGCGTGCTCGAGGACAACGGCTATCCGGATTCCTATAAGCTAGAGCCATTCGGCGATGTGATTGCGCACAGTGCGAAGGTCAACGTGCGCCTGAGCCTTATTGAGAACATGAAGAGGCTCAGCCCAAAGCTGGTCAAGAAGACCAGCGATGTGATTTCCGACTGCAGGCCCGAGGTGGTGGTTGTTGACGGTTACCTGCTCGGGCTGTTCGCGGCGAAAATGCACGGCAAGAAAACGGTGAATGTCGCCAACTGCACAAAACTGTGGTACGTTTTCCCAATGATTAACAAGATTGTCGAGCGCGGCTCGGACGTGTTTTCAAGCGGGATTATCGACAGCTCGGACCTGGTGCTGGTGCCCGATTTCGCCCCTCCGTTCGCATTTTCAAATGATAACATAGATTATTTCGGCGCATCGAAAAAGTTCCATTTCGTGGGCCCCACCGCGCTCGTCAAGGAGAAGAAGAAAGGCAGGAGGCCGCTTGTAAGCGCGGGCGGAAGCAGCACGCAGCACAGGAATTTCGATGACGTGATAGGCGTGCTTGACAGGATGGGCTACAACCCGATTGTGGCGGACGGGAGCCTTGAAGACGAGGAGATACACGATGCGATTGCCAGGGCGCCGTTCTCTGTTATGCACGGCGGGCACACAACAATCACCAGCTCAATAAGCGCAAACACGCCTGTAATTCCAATACCCGTTAAGGGATATACTGAGAGATTGAACAATGCGCTGGGCGCCGAAAGGGCCGGATGCGGCGTCGTGCTTGACCCGGAATTTTTCAGCCGTGATGCAGCAAAGATTGCCTTGGAAAAGATAAGGACGCATCATGTGAGGGAAAATACGGCCATATTCTCGAGGGCCGCCCACGCAATGCATGGCCACCTAAGGGCCGCTGAGCTGATTGAGGGCCTTGAGAAAAGCAATAAGAGATCGATTAAGATACTTTGATTTTCATTGCTGGAATTTCTTTTCCCGGAAATCTTTTGTTGCGGGAAATAATTTTCTATTTTCTACTTCTTGCGCTTTGTAGTTTTCCTTTTCGCATTGTGATTGCTGTTGTGGTTAAAGTTGTTTATTGCGCCGTTAATTCTTGAGACCACCTTGAACTTGAATGCAATCATCAGCACGGCGGACAGTAGCGCAACCGCTCCTGCAAACAGGAAGGTTGTCTCTGGGGAGACGTATTTCCAGAGAAGGCCGGCTATGACGCTTGCGGGAAGTGCCGCAATGCCGATTGCCATCTGGAACGTGCCCATGGCAGTGCCCTTAAGGTCGGGGGGTGAAAGGTCGGCCACATAGGCCTTCTGCACGCCGGTGAATGCGGCAGTCACAATGCCGTAAAGTATGAAGAGGATTATGAGCGCTGGAAGGGAGGAGAAGAATGCAAATGCGAAGAGCATTGCTGAGAACAGCAAATAGGAGATGATGAGGATAGTGCGCTTGCCTATGGTGTCAGCATATTTGCCAAGGGGATAGGAGAATGCGGCCTGGAATATGTTGTAGAGTATGTAGAGCATTACAGGTATGATTATGCCTTCAGTGAGCCCCGCCTTCAAAATGAAAAACATATAGCTGAAATTGGATAGGGTAAAGAGCGCAGTTATCGCCGTGAATATGAGCATGTCCTTGGGGAGGACCTTGAGCGCGGAGCCGAAGTTGTACTTGCTCCCCGTTGCCTTGAATTTTGGCTCCTTCACCAAAAAGAGC
>CAILAH010000028.1 GCA_903832205.1 uncultured Microcaldota archaeon
ATCCCAACCATAACCATTGATTACAGTGGCATATTGTGCATTGGTGAGCCCATCGGCCTCTATGTGGAGAAGGATGGAAGCCCAGCCAATCTTGTTCCTGTAACGGTAACGAGGGATGTGGGCTACTGGGAGAATGTATTGACTGATTCAACTGACAGCAGTGGACATGTGTATTTCGTGCCGGCATATGCAGGCGATTACGAGGCAACTGCATCAAAGAGCGGCGGCCACGATACGACCTATTTCACTGTGAGGGACTGTGCTATCCAGAATGTTACAAATGTAACCAACGGGACAACACCTGGGCAGCCAGGAACGGGCAATGTGACGCAGCCAACTGGTAATGTGCCACAATACTATAAAGTGACAGCCAACGGCCTCGAATCCACGCTTAGGGAAGGCGATGTGTGGCTGTTCACACTGGATGGCGTGCAGCACAACGCAACCGTATTCCAGGTCGGGTTGGACTTTGTTATCTTCAAGGTCCAGTCACAGCCAATCTTCGTCGTTGTGAAAGTCGGCGAGACCAGGAATGTGGATGTTGATGCCGACGGTACTACTGATGTAACTATCCAGCTAAAGAGCATTGTCAATGGTGTTGTTGATGCAACCATTAACTTCGTGCCGAAAGCAATTGTGCCAGTTCAGCCGCCCGCAGGTGGAAATGTTACAATACCTCCTGTTACCCCGGGTGGTGTGAAGCCAACGGCAAAGTGCTCCATTGTGGACACAAAGCTATTTGGCATCTGCCTTATGGATCTGGTGCTGGTGCTTATAGTTGCATTAGTGGTAATTGCAATCCTCATCATCATATTCACGATGTTTATCATGAAGAGGAAAGGCAGCTACTCAACACATGTCGCACCAAAGGAAGAGTCACCGCCGCCTAAATATGGCGGGCAAAGGGGCAGCTCTGGGAATAGAAGGTACTGATTTTTACCCTTTTTTCAGTTCTTTTTCTTATCGCGAATAATAGAATTGTTTATATTTCAGCATAAACATATCCATCCACATATGCAGAGCACTTTTCTTGAGAGAAAAGACACAGTTGGCGAGATTCCTCCTATTAGGATATCTGCAACAAGGCGCCCCAAGCGCATTCTAATCTCTGTTCCGCACAAAAATGAGGCACCGGCCATAAGGCGCCTCGCGAAAGATCTTGCAAATAGGCTTCAGGAAGAAGACATTGCGGTCGAGCTGTCTTTTGGCGAAGGAGTGGGCGAAAAGGCCACTAATTTCAGGAGATCTCTTAATGACAACGTGCCAAGTGAGATGCTCGGGGTTGCCAATACTCTTTTTACATTAAAGGATTTGGCAGTCCGTTTGCACTTAATCAAAGGTTTCCTTGCAAGGGGAAATAGTGAGGCGCTTGCATTGGAACTGCATACTCACGGGTACATTTCAGATGATGAAAGGGTCCCGTATTACTCATTTGCAGGAAAAATACCTACTACAAGAATGCTTATGTTCTATGGTGCATTAGATATGTTGCTCTTAATGCATAAGAATGCATATAGTGCATTTGAAAATTCGCTAATGTTTAAAGCAATGGTTAAAAGAATCTCAATTAATATGGGAATTGATTTACTTATGCTTAATGGGTTGATAAAAAAGGATAAAGCATTCCTAAAGAGTCATGCACCAAATATTGCTGTCATAATGGTGCCTGCCTTACGAGAGCAATGCAATTCAATTATTCCTATGGGTAATAATGAAGGCATTCAAAAAGCACCATATGAACTAACTGAATTTGAGAAGGTGTACCAAACTGTTTCTTGGAAGCCCATGCCCCACTCCGCCCGGGATATTGGGGCACTTTTTCACTCATTAATGCGTTACTAACATTATATAAGAAATTCTAATACTGTTTATTTTTGATGCGCCTTGCAGTTTTGTTATTCAGCGAGTTTATATATGCGCACTTCGATACCTATTTATATAAGTAGAATTATAATACCCCTATGGTTGGATTCGGCATGCAGTTGCGCCAGACAGCAAGGGCACCGACGTTCGGAGATGTCAAACCGTACAAGGGAAGGCGAAGAGGTGAAAAGCCCGGCCACGTATTCTTGATTGCGCCGCATTCTCATGAGAATATTGCCGTATTACCATTTACAGAAGCACTGTCAAAAAAGCTCGAATCGGAAGGCATCATTGTCTCGTTGAGACCCGTTAATGACATCCACTTAAGGGCAGGGCCGATCCGGAAGCATATTCAGTCAAATCCAAGAGAATTCTATAATGAAACCGTAGTATCAGCGATTCTTTCGCTTGAAGACCACGTCCTTAGATTCGCCCATATTAGGGATTGTATTAACCTCGTTCAGGGACCATCAATTGTGGTAGAGATGCACGCGCACGCCTGCGATAATAACAACTATCCCTTAAGTTCGGCTAACAAATGGAGGCGCCTCGGGAGAACACACATCCTCATAATGCGCACTGACCCGTTTACCTTCGCTGCAGATGCCCTCTTTTCTGACATAGAGATAATTGGCTCAAATATGGAAATGGCGAAGAGGATTGCAGCACTTCGCAATATAGATTTGAAAGACCTTGTCTACGAATACACTTCATTGGGTGTCCAGCTGAAGCCGCACAAGCACACCCTGATGGCGTTTGAGTTGCCTTCCAGCATACGCCTCATGGCGTATGAGCACCCGTTATTCAGCCTCTATCACACTCCTGACGGCTGCCTAAAAAGCATAAGCGCATTTGAAGACTCGTATTCAGCCACTGTTTTCGAGCCATTTTGTTTTAACGAAGTTGACATCGAGGCTGTTGCAAGGATTTTAAGGCACCAATAACTAATTATTAGAAATTCTAATATACTCTTAGAATTAAGCTTATTAGGCCCCGCTTTCATAATACAAGACGAATGGAATCTGCTTGTCTCCGCTGTGGAAAGTGCTGCACCCAATTCGGGGTTTGTGTCACGCCATACGACATTAATAGGATAAAAAAGGCAACAGGGCTTAAGCCGGACGAGTTCTTACAGGTTATCCCGGAGCAGCCAGGCAGGGACCGCCAGGAACCGTCAGTGCTGATTGATGGCGAACTGTCGTTGCTAGTTCTTAAGTGGAAGGTCTTAGCCAGCACCTTAACTGCAGCTGCACATGAAGGGCAAAAACCACAAGGCAGTCGCATTTGCATGTTCACATCGTCGAATAGCTGCACAATCCATGTGAGCAGGCCCATGGTATGCAGGACCTATCCTTTTTCACCTTTGGGCAACGAGCTCACAAGCATGAGGTCCCGCGTGTGTCCCTCCCACTGGGTTCCAGGGCCGAAAGAAAAGGGGCTATACGCGGCCGATATGGAGACGTACAGAAAACGGGTGGAAGAGTACAAGGAGCTAGCAACAGTGTGGAACCAAAATGGCGGTGGCTCCCTAAGCGAATTTGTTGAGTTTGTCCTCAGCTCTTTAGAACAAATAAAAGAAAGTTAGAAATTCTAAGATAATCTTAGTTATCTATACTTTAGGGTTGGCTAGAGCCTTAAGCGCAACATCAAACGCCTTCATCAGTGAATCTGAAACAGCCTTGCTTGAGAAGGCAGTCTTCCACTTTTCACCCGCCACTATATCGCTTATTACGAAAAGGGATGCCGCCCTAGCCTGCCTCTTCCTCGCAACAACGTATATTGCAGATGCTTCCATATCCACGGTAACAATGCCTTCTTTCCTGTACTTCTCAATCTCCTGCCTCGTTTCCCTGTAAGGCGCATCTGTGGTCCAGGTTCCCCCGAGCAGGTACGGCACTTTATCCTTTTTGAGCTGCTCCACGATGAACTGCAAGAGCTTCAATGATGGCCTGGCATAGCTTAGAGTGCCGTAACCGGCCGCCTTGACGTAATGGTACGAGGTGCCCTCATCCCTAAGTGCCTTTGAGCACACTATAATGTCACCGGGCTGTCGCTCAAGCTGAAGCGAGCCTGCCGTCCCCACTCCTATAATGTTCTTTACTCCAAGTACCTTTAGCTCTTCAATTAGCCCCGCAGTAATGGGGGCGCCAATGCCAAAGCCCGATACCAAGCCAACATTTGCTTTGGCATCATCCTTTGTTTTCACCTTAAGCTTGTGCACTTCACCAAAAAGACCCAACTTGAGCTTTTCGTTGTCATACTCTTTTAGAATCGCTTTTGTAAAGCCCCTGTTAAAAGATAGGATCACGCTTTTTGGCATTTCTTCAAGCAGTTTGGAGTCCTTGCCTTTCAAGAACCTTTTTGCGGTTGTGACCGAGCGCAGCTTGTGCTTGTCTTTGTAATGCGGGAAGCTCATGCTGCTATTGGATTCGTTCAAAAATAAAAACCCTTCCACTTTTCGGGCTCGCTCAAACCCACTGGTGCCTTTAAGGCAAAACTGTTAGAATTTCTAACAATTTCTTACCCAACACTTTGGTCTCTTAACCCTAGTCCGCAGTGTAAAAGAGGGGTGAAAACGCAAACTCGTTTCTCCGACGTAGATTTCAGTGAACGAAAAATTGCGAACTGCATAAGTAAACAGCATTTTCAGTGTTGTATGTGTAGTTACCATTGCAGTAAACAAAAACCTTATGCGCAGGCCCTTTTCATTGTTTGAGGTTCTGTTTGGGCTGCAAGCAGGATGGCATGGTCCGGAAATGCCATTCAACATCGTAACGGTAAATCGACTTTCCAAAATGCAGTTTGTGGGTTGATGAATGGTTTACTGAAAAGGTGTTTGTGTAAAAAGAGTTTACAGAAACAGTTATGTCCACCCACACATTAGCACGACCACTTTAAGGTAGCTCCGCCCGCTGCGCAATCTTCAGCAGTTAATACCTGCGCCTTGTGGGTCGGCTGCGGCCGTAACTCCCATGCCCCTGCGAGCGCCTATTATCGTTTCTATGCAGGTTGGATTCGCCATGATTCCTTCCGCCTTTTCCACGCACCAGCGGGTCCGTCTCCATAAAGGTTATCGCTTTCCCGGTCTTGCCCATCCTCCCGGTCCTGCCTATGCGATGGGTATGAGTGTCCTCAGTATTTGCGCAGTCATAATTTATGACATGGGTGACATCCTCAACGTGAAGCCCACGGGCCGCGACATCGGTCGCTATCAGTACCCTGAACTTGCCTTCATGGAAATCGCGCATCACGCTCTCCCTCTGGCCCTGTGACTTGCCCCCATGGAGATATTGGGCTTCGATGTATTGTTCATTGAGCCTGTGGCAGACATGCTCGACGCCCCTTTTCGAGGCAACGAAAACTATGGTCCTGGAATTTGGCTCCCGCAGAAGGATTTCCTTAAGTTTCTGGAGCTTTTCAGCGCGGGTGAGTGAGATGTATTCCTCCTCGATTTTCCCGACCTTGCCTACGGGCCCCACCTCCACCATTTTCGGAGACCTCATATATTTATTCGCCATCTGCTTTATGGCCGAGTCAATGGTTGCGGAAGAGAGGATGACCTGGTTATTCGGGTTCACCATATCCATTATCCTGTCAATGTCAGGCTTGAATCCGATATCGAGCATGCGATCCGCCTCATCGATGACTATGCAGTTAATATGCGAAAGGCGAAGGGTGCCCTGGTGGACGTGGTCCAGAAGACGGCCGGGCGTGGCCACGATTATATCAAAGCCTTTCCTAAGAAGGGCTTTCTGGCCCCCTATCCCCTGCCCGCCATATATCGCGAATATGTGCAAATCAGTGTTCTCCGCTATCGAACGGATCTCCTTTGTTATCTGGATTGCAAGCTCCCTGGTTGGCGCGAGAATCAGCCCTTTCCTGTTCCTGTCTTTCATGATTATTTCAATGAAGCCGATTCCGAATGCCGCGGTCTTTCCCGTCCCAGTCTGGCTCCTGACTATGACGTCATCACCCCGAAGAATCAGCGGTATGGTCTTTGCCTGAACCTCAGTCGGTTCCAAATATCCTATCTCTGTCAGCGCGGACATGGTCTTAGCGCTTATGCCCATCTCATTAAATTTCATCTTGTTTTCACCTATATTTGAAAAATCGATTTCGCTTATCTTCTGATCACCTGAGGACTGAAGGATAAAAAAACCGGGTTTTTTCTTGTCTTATTACTAAATTATGCAGGGCCAGATTATTAATGGTATGCTTTAGGAGATGTTACCCGACGGTTTATGGACGGCGTGCCAACGAAACGCTGAAGTTCATCTTCTCAATTCTGAAAAGATCTTCGGGTTGGACATGGCAGCACGCCCAATCATTGCACCGTAAAGGCCTTGGCGTTTTAGTTCCGCAATCTGCTTTCTTGTCTTAATGTCCCCATTGGCAACAATTTTCTTCCCCGTGTCAACGCATTTTGCATATAC
>CAILAH010000029.1 GCA_903832205.1 uncultured Microcaldota archaeon
AGCAAAGGATTGATACTCATGACCCAAATAAGCACACTCATCGACCGAAACAAGATGGCGATAGTGTTACAAAGAATTAAAGATGGCAAGGAACCGTTCTGCGCGGCAAAGCCGAAACCGGAACCACTGCAAAAGAAAGTTTCTGCAAAAAGAAAACCCATAAGGAAACGCTGGCCCATTACCAAAGATTCCCTTGAGGTCATCCGCGCATGCAGGAAAAGGCGCTCCCTGGAATACATTGAGTCCCTCATTGTGGACAGCGGGCTGGGCACAAATGCGGTAGGTGAGGATGGAGTGACTCCGCTCATAGCCGCCATTGAAACGAAGAGGCCGAACAAGCTGGAGGTGGTGAAGCTGCTCCTTCATTATAATGCAGATGTGGACAGGTCCCGCCTTGGCAATGGGGAAAACCCGCTGATAATCGCCTCGAAGAAGGGCGAGATTGGGATTGTCCAGGCTCTCCTGGATGCGGGGGCAAATGTCACCGTTTGGGATGCCCAGGACCGCTCCGCCCTGTGGCACGTGTCGCAGCATTTGGGCCCCAAGTACGGGAAGATTAGGGCCCTACTGAAGGCGCATGGTGCGACCGTGCACCCGCACGAACCGTTTGTGTAAAGTGATGCTCATGGCAAAAACAATCGGAACACTCATCGACCCGAAGAAAAAAGCAGTAGTATTACAGAGGATTAAAGACGGGAAGGAACCATTCTGCGCCGCAAAGCCAGCGCCAGAAGAGATTAAAAAAGATGCAGGTATTCCCATGAAGGAAGAAACTGCAACCGGCGTCAATAAAAATAAGCCCATAAGCCAGATGACAAAGGGGGAGCTTGATACAGAGCTTCTCTACACAATCCAAACCAAGGATTTTGCATATGTAAAGCAGCTGCTTGAGGCAGGTGCGAATCCAAACGCAGTTGATAAGAACAAGGTTAATGATAACACGGCAATCGATGAGGCAGCGCGTGTCAATTCCCTTAAGATTGCAAGGCTTCTCGTCAAGCATGGTGCTGACGTTAACCTCAAGCATAAAGAGGGCTCCACAGCACTCATGACAGCTGCACTTAACGGCCATCTTGCAATGGCGAGATATTTGATACGCAAAGGTGCGGACGTGAACGTAAAGTCCTTCAAGTGGATGGCCCACAACGGCCAAACTGCGCTTTCACTTGCAAAGGTGAAGCCGGAAGAATGGCATTCGCCAGTTGCGAAAGGAGAAGTGTGGAGGAAGAAGCAGATTGTGAAGCTCCTGCGAAAGCATGGGGCGAAGGAATGATGATTATGGCAAAATTCAACACGCTCATTGACCAGAAAAAGAAAGAAGTGGTGCTAAAGAGAATCAGGGAGGGAAAGACGCCCTTCTGCGCAGCAAAGCCGGATGCGGAGCCTCCTGCTGCAGCGGTCGTGAAAGAGGAGGAGAAAACAACGGGCTCTTCTGTGATGCCACAAAAGTTTAATCCACAGCCCGTGGCAAATCCCCAGCAAGCGCCGCCAAAGAGCGTGGCACAATTGCGCCTCGATGCGGAGCTAATCGCCGCAATCCATTCGTTTGATGCGGAAAAATGCGAGGAGGCGCTGAAGAAAGGTGCGGACGTAAATGCGGTTGTCAAGGGCAGCAACACGCCGCTCATAATCGCGGTTGAATATAACAAGGCAGATATTGTGGAAGTGCTCCTGAAATACAACCCGGACCTTAATCATAATGGGGTGGACGGGACCGCATTGATGGTGGCCGCGGGCACAAGCACTTCCGGAATAATTGAGCTGCTTATCGCAGCCAATGCGGATTTGAATGCTACTGGCGACACTTTAAAGGAAACGGCGCTCATCAGGGCAGTGAAACGCCAAAAATTTAATGCCGTGGAGCTGCTGATTAAAAGCGGAGCGGACGTCAACAAGCCAAATGCATATGGGAAAACTCCGCTGATGTTTGCTTCAAGCAACGGGGACGTTGGGATGGTTGACCTGCTCGTAAAGAGCGGGGCGACGGGATAGGTGATAAAATGGGATTCATGAAAGACTTGTTTGGAAAATTCGGGAAAAAGAAAGGGGAAAATCCTCAGGAGGAGGAAAAGCCCAAGCCAAAGCTCGAGCCCAAGGCCGACGACATTGCTAAGAGGCTTGCCGCAAGAACCGAAGAGGTTACGCAGAAAGACGTGGGCGACAGGGTTTACGGCGCAAGGTCGCAGGTATCCATTACAGACCATGCGCTCCTAAACAGGCTTAATGACCAGCTGTTTGATGCGGTGATGGTTGGTAATCTTGAAAAAGTGAATGAGGCGCTGGAAGACGGGGCAAATGCGGATGCGAGGGACCACAATGAGGGCTGGACGCCGCTGTTCTACGCGGTGTGGAAGAACAAGCCTGAGATTGCAAACGCGCTCATTGTAGCGGGCGCAGATGTGAACGCAACCAGCGGGAAAGGCCAGACGCCGCTGAAGATTGCAAAGGAGCGCAACAGGAAGGAGATGGAGGAAATGCTCGTGAAATTCGGCGCAGTGAATGATGATGCTAAAGAAGGAGGAAAGCCATGAAGCCAATGGGCTATAATGGCACTAGGGAGTGATGATTATGGTGAGGAAAAACGAAAGGGACCCGATGCTTACGAAAATCGAGGAGGAAGGCCTGTTCGATAGGAAGGTCGACGGCCCCGCCGCAAAGAGGATGTTCGCAAAGGCGAAAGCGGAAAGCGAAAAGCCCGCCGACAATTCGGCGCAGGTAAAGGCAGCCCGCGTCCTGGACAAGAGGCTGGTTGACAGCCTCAATGCCGGAGCGCTCACAGCGGAGGCGGTCAAGGACCTGCTGGGCCGCGGTGCGAACCCGGACACAAAGGATGAGAAGGGCGATACCGCGCTTGCGCTCGCAGTCAAGTCAAACGGCGAAGGCATTGCCAAGGAGCTCATTTCCGCGGGCGCGGACATAAACCTGAGGGACGGCACGGGCCGCCCACTTGTTACCATTGCCGCGGGTGAAAAGTCAAACCTGGAGATGCTGAAGCTGCTCGTAGAAAACGGCGCCGATGTCAACGCGGCCGATGGCAATGGGAATAGTGCGCTATATTGCGCATCACAGTACAAGGACGTTGAGATAGTGCGCTACCTGCTCTCAAAGAGGGCCCGCCATTCGGCGAAGGAAAAGAAATACGGCCACACCCCGCTGATGGAGGCGGTCATGCACGGCAATGGGGAAATAGTCAAGCTGCTGCTGGACAATGGCGCAGATGTAAACGCAACCGACAACAAGGGGGGCAGCGTTCTCCATAGTGCAATCATCTGCGAGAACCGCAAAGTCCTTTTGCAGCTTCTCGGCGCAAAGCCGGATGTTGACTGCAAGGACGAGGACGGCAATACGCCCCTCATGATTGCCGCACACGTGAAGAGGAATAGGTGGGCGGAGATGCTTATAGAGCACAATGCGAACCTCAACGAGCAGAACAAGGAGAAAGACACGGCGCTCACCATCTCCTTAAGGAAGGGCAATGATGACCTTGCAAAGATGCTCGTGGAGGGCGGTGCGGACGTCAACCTCGGGCCCCAATTCCACTCGCCCCTGCAGATCGAATTGTCAAAGGAATATTCATTGCAGGCACAGCTTCTGCTGACCAAGGGCGCCAACCCGAACGTTGTGGATGAGGAGGGCAATACGCCGCTGCATTTGGCCGCGACAAAAACCGATTTGATCCTGATCTCATTAATGCGCGGAAAAAAGGCTGACGTTAATGCGCGCAATAAGAAAGGCGAAACCCCGCTGCTGGTTGCAGTCAAGTACGGGTCTGTTGATTGCGCAGTACAGCTGGCACTTTCAAAGGCGGACCAATCCCTGGCGGACAACGAGGGATTTACGCCCATGGAAGTTGCCATCAATTCCGGGCAGCCGAAAATAGTGAACGCGTTTGTAAAGCTGAGGGCAAACCTTGAGCTCAGGTCTCCCCGCCGAAATCTCACGCCCTTGTTCGTTGCCCTAGTCCAGAACAAGATGGAAATATTTGAGACATTGCTAAAATCGGGCGCGGACATAAACACGACCGACAAGAACGGCTGGACAATGCTTGGGAGCGCGATTTTCCACCAAAACAAGGAGAATGCCAAGTTCCTGCTTGAGAAGGGCGCAAAGGTTGGCGTGCCCTGCAAGGCAGACGGCGACCTTCCGCTTTATATTGCAGTGGAAAAGAAAAACATGGAACTTGTGAAGCTGCTGGTGGAGCACGGCGCCGACCCGAAAGACCCGATGGCCATTAGCAGTGCGCTTGTATATAATTTCAAGGAGTATGTGGAATTTGCGCTTGAGAATGGCGCGGTCCCGGTCCCCGTATTGCTGATGCTTGCGGTGGAAGGCAACCTAAATGAGATAGCAACCTTGTTCCTGGAAAAGGGTGCGGATGCGAACGCGGCCGATAAGGAGGGCAGGACGGCGCTGATGTTTGCAGTTGGCCATGGGCTGGACGGAGCCGCCAAACTGCTCATTGAGAAAGGCGCCGATGTCAATGCAAAGGCCGCCAACGGCATGACCGCGCTTGCCCTTGCGGAGATGTGGTCCAACAACGAGATTGAAAAGCTCCTGCTGGAAAAAGGCGCGAAGAAGGAGGAGAAGAAGAAAAGATGGCCTTGGTGATGCTTATGGCGCAAAAGAAAACTGACCCAATGATTGAGAAGGTTGCAAGGGAAGGCCTTTTCGGCCGCAGCCCTGATGAGATGGGAAGGCTCAAGCCGGCGCCCGACAGGAATTTCCATAACGGAAACGGCAACGGTGCCGGGATGTCTTTGGAGCAGAAACTTTTTCAGAAGGTGAGCTTCGGGACGCTCGATGAGCTCAACGTGGTGCTCTCCCAGGGCCCCATTGTCGATACGCGCGACGGGCAGTTCAACACGCCACTGATGCGCGCATCCGCTTCGGGCAGGGATGAGATGGTGAGCACGCTCCTCGCGGTAAATGCGGGAGTGAACCTGCAAAATAATGAGGGCAGGACTGCCCTTATGGAAACGGTGAGCAAGGGATACGATCATATCGCATCGCTGCTTGCAAGGGCCGGTGCCGACCCGAACATAAAGAACAACAACGGCATGACCGCACTTATGTATGCCGCAAGGAACAACCGCGTCCAAAGCCTGCACGTGCTTGCAAGCCATGATGCGGACCTGGACCTGCAGAACAATAACGGCGAGACCGCAATAATGATTGCCGCGGCACAGGGCCACTATAAATGCGTGGAGGAGCTGGCGCACCTTGGCGCGGACCTTTCGCTCAAGAATAATGCGCAGCTTACTGCGATTGAGATCGCAGGACAGAATGGCGAAGAAGACATTGTATTGTTCCTTACCGGCTTTGTGAAATTCGAGCCGCTCTAGGTGGAATAAAATGGCAGACAGCACACCGAAATCAAAAACTGGAGAGATATTCGCAGCGGCCGTACAGATAGGAAAGGACCTGTTCAGCAGGAAGAAGCCGCTTACGGACATTAACCTGCGCCCGCCGCTTAACGATGTGGAGCAGGCGGCTGCCAACGTGCACATGCTTGAAGCGGTAAAAAGCGGAAGCAGGGAGGAAGTGCTAAAGGCGCTTGATGAGGGCGCGCAGAAGAATGCCCGCGATGAGCAGTGGGTCAACACGCTGATGTGGGCCGCAAAAGCCGGCAACAAGGAGCTCGTTGAATTCTTCATGCTTAAAGGCGTGGACATACACGCGCAGGACAGGGAAGGCAACACGGCGCTCATGCACGCGGTAATGGAAGGCGATTTCGTCGACGTGATGGGCGTGCTGCTTGGCGCCCGTGCAAACCCCGATGAGACCAATAAGATTGGGAGGACCGCGATGCATTATGCGGCAGAAAGGAACCACGAGAAGGCGGTTGACATTTTCTTTGCGCTCAACGCGCAGCATGATGCCGCGGATAAGGACGGCATTACACCGCTCTATCTCGCGTCCTGGGAGGGCAATTTCGAGATTGCCTGGAAGCTTGTTGGAAAAGAAGCCAATGCGAATGCAAAGGACTCTAACGGAAGGACGCCCCTGATGTGCGCTGCAATAGGCGGCTATGCGGACATTATCCAGCTGCTGATAAGCGGTGGCGCCGAGTTTGATGATGCCGATAATGAGGGCAGGACCCCTCTAATGCACGCGGTACTTAAGAATAATGCAAAGATTGTGCACATCCTTGTGATCTCGGGCGCGGATTTGAATGCCAGGGACAACGACCACAAGTCGGTCCTAAGGCACGCTGAGGAAACGGAGGACAAGATGCTTCCCGAGTATTTGAGGAAGCACGGTGCCCATGCAATGGAGGAAGCTGAAAAGCTCAATGATCTGCTTTTGCGCTCTTCCGCCGAGGGCAATTTTGAGAAGGTGAAGGATGCAATCGCCCGCGGTGCTGATGTGAACGCAATCGGCCCCGGAAACTCAACCGCACTGATTAATGCTGCGGCAAGCAGCGAGGCGCCGGATGCAAAGGAGATTGTGAAATTCCTCCTGGAGAAGGGCGCCAACGCCCACCTGAAGGATGTGAAGGGATGCACGGCATTAATGTATCCTGCAATGCAGTCCAATGCGGATATTGTTGATCTCCTGCTC
>CAILAH010000030.1 GCA_903832205.1 uncultured Microcaldota archaeon
CTTTGGGAAATGGACACATCATTCGCCTTTGGCGAATGCTTGTGCCTAAAAGCAGCGGCAAAACTTATTCGATAATTTTTACGTCAAAAACAAACTGGTCGGTTTCGGGCGAATAGGTCCTTACTTTTCTTGCATACACTATTTCCGCGGGCCTGCCCACCAATGAAAGCACTTTTTCCCCGAGCACCTTCACATCGCCCTTCTTTGCAAACCCGTACACATGTATGATGCATCCCTTCCTTGCGGCGTGTGAAACGAACGGGAGGAACCCCACCGCATCCTTGGGCAAAGGCATTATTATCCTGTCCGCCCAGTTGTGGTATTTCTTTTCCTTGAGTATTTCCCTGACGTCGCCCTCAACGGGGACGACGCGCTTCTCCACCTTGTTGAGCCTCACGTTCTCAAGCGCGTACCTGTGCCCTTCAGGGTTCAGCTCTACTGAATATGCAAAGATATCCTTCTCTTTAGCAATCACTATTGGGAATGGCGCGACGCCTGAGAAGAGCGCGAGTATGTGCTCGCCGTCCTTCACCTGCGCGAGAATGCGCCCGCGCTCGTGCGAGAGCCTGGGCGAGAAATAAACCTTTGAAACGTCAACCTTGAACTTGCACCCGTGCTCCCTGTGTATTGTTTCCGTCTTGTCTTCGCCAGCGAGCAGGCGCACGCCCCTTACCCTATATTCTCCCTTCACGCCGCTGTCCTTTGCTAGCACGGTCTTGAGGTTCTTGTGCAGCTTGAGCAGTTCCCTGCCTATTTCCTTCTCTTTTTGGCGCGCATCCTCGGGGATTTCAATCACCGCAATGTCGCCGATTATGTCAAATGAGCGCACATCCGTGAACCCCATGGATTCCGCGAGCGTCTTCGGCTTGAGCGCCCTCTTTTCAAAATCCATTTTCAGGACTTCTTTTCCTTTCAGGTACTCATGGGTCTTTTTCAGGAGCGGGAAAAAAACAGAGAACTCATCGCTGTTGATTGCATAATCGTTATCCATAAGGTCAAGCTCGACAAGTTTCTTCCTTGTCCCCTCGCCAGATTTCTTGTCAACCTTCAGGCCATACATAACTATTACACCAATTGTTCAATCGTCCTGTTGATGAGCTGCGCCTTTTCAAGGGATATTGCCGCATTCTCATTCAGTTCTCCAATGCGTATGAAAAGCCAGCCCGCGCGCGGCACGCGCCACGCAACGTATGCGGAGACGCTTGTCTTCGACTCCCAATCCTTGAGCAGCTGGAACTGGTCCTTGCGAAGTGCGAGCCTCTTGCTGTTCCACGCCTTGCACTCGAACACGTAGGCCTCCATCTTCCTGAACGCAAGCAAATCCGGGGCGGTGGTATAGACGCCGGAGCCTGCCGCGCGCACCACCATGTAGCCGCGCTCCTTTAGCATATCCGCAAGCTCGCGCTCGAACCGCGCGCCCTTTGAGTAGCTGTTTTTCAGGGACATACGGAAATATTATGAAAATGGGATTTATTAAAAGGAAAAGGTGGTGTGTTTCCACTGTGACGGCTTTCTTTTTGAAATAAAAACAAAAAGGGAAAAATGGCCTTCCCAAGATTAGAGAAATGAAAAGATGAAAAAGAAATTGGGCCACTCCCAAATTTGGAAAATGAAAAAGATGAAAAAGAAATTGAGCCACTCCCAAATTGGAAAATAAAAAGAGATGAAAAAGAAAAAGGGTTCCTTCCCGATTAATACTTCTTCATCAGGATTGGCGTGGCGCTGACGATCTCATTGCCCACTATTGATACCTCGAACATCGCAATCTCCGGGTTGTTGAGCGTTGCGGTGTTTGGCACCAGGGCAGTAACGTACATGTTCTTTACCGTGTACTGCTTGCCCTTTATGGTCATGGTCAGGCCGCCCGTTGATGCGTTGCACACGCGGTAAATCTCCTCGGAGATTGGCGTGTAGTTAATGCTGTTTATCGCATCCGTGAGCTGCGACTCATTGCCGCTGTAGGCAAAGCCCATCTCAAGCATTGGCGGTGAGAACGACACGTTTGCCGTATCATTGGTCGCCTCGGCAACCGCCTGGCTTACCTGCTCCTCGGTGTAGGAGTAATTGTCATAGAAGACAATCTTGTTCAGCTGCACCACATAGAGCCCCGGCAGCCTCTCCCTTATGCCTGCAATCTCATCCTTGCTCAATCCCTTGTTTGCATAGACGGTGGTGTCGCTGGTGTACTGGAACCTTATGTTGGTAGCGTTCAGCGACTTGAGCGTCTCGTTCAGGTATGCCTGCGAATTATCGACGCCCACCCTGTCATGCCAGGCGAAGTAGAGCCTTGCGTAATGCTCAGGCGAGAATGAAACCGGGAGCACGGGCAGCTCCGCCGATTCGGCCTGTGCGAGCGGCGTCAGCTTGGCGCCTACGACCGTGCCGTTGTAGAGCTGCACCAGCGCGTTGAAGTAGAGCAGCTCGCCTTTCGCGTATGGCTTTGCCACGTTAATCTTGCTTGCAGGCACGGTCGCGGTAACATTTTTTCCGCCCTCGGTTGTGAAGGTGAATGCCTGGTCGCTGTTCACGTATGCCTCGAGAAGCATGGTGACGTTGGAATCCAAATTCATTATGCCCGTTGCGACGGCCTCCGTATCATCGCCCTTTGACAGCGCAACCGTGATGTACTGGGGGTTGGAGTTGTCCAGATAGAGGATGGTGCCGTTGGCCTGCAGCTGCTGCAGGTATGCCTTGGCAGCTTCGTTGGGGCTAGTGAGCTTTATGACAGGCGAGTAGGACTGCACTATGAGCACCACATTGCCCATTCCCACGGTAATGTTTTCATCAGTTATCTGCGGCGTATTGTCCGTGGATGGCGTGGAGCCACCGCCGTTCTTGCCCGGGTTGTACCACACGCCCAACGTTGAGAAGACGAAAAGGACGGCCACGATGATGACGATTGCCTGTATCATCTGCGCCCTTGAAAAGTTGAATTTCATGGATGTGATTAAGGCGATAAAGTTTAAAGTGTTTTGGATTTGAATAGTCCCGAAAGGTGTTTGAAATGGCAGTCGAAAAAGACGACATAGTCAAGGTGGAATACACCGCATATACAAAAAGCGGTGACGTCATTGATACTACTGACGCTGAGAAGGCCAAGAAGGGGGGCATATTTGACCCCAAGAAGAAGTACGGCCCGGTGGTTGTCCACGCGGGGCACGGCGAAGTGCTCCAGGGCGTTGACGAGAGCATAATGGGGATGAAGGAGAACGACTCCAAGGAGTTCGAGATTGCCCCCGACAAGGCATTCGGCCAGAGAAATGAGGATTTGGTAAGGATTATCCCGCTCAGGCAGTTCAAGGAGGCCAACCTAAACCCCGTGGCGGGCCAGGTCATTAATATAGATAATACGCCGGCCACCATCAAGGCGGTGAACAGCGGCAGGGTCGTTGTGGACTTCAACCACCCGCTTTCAGGAGTCCCGCTCAAGTACGAGGTCAAGGTGCTCAGGGACGCAAAGACGCTTGCAGAAAAGGCAGAGCTGCTTGTTGACAAGTATGAGATGAAGGCGACCGTGAAGGTAACGGGCGAAACCGTGGCCTTCGATTTGGGAAGCAACAAGTACGATGAGAAGAGGGCGCGTGATTCCGCCGCAGTTGCGCTGGTTGCGCGCGAGCTCAGGGAGTTCGGCGCAAAGAAGGTCGAGTTCAAAGGCGAGTGGGACCTCACTTCCGCAGAGGCAAAGGAGAAAGAAACAGAGCACAAGCACGGCGCAGAAGAGCATGAGCATAAGCACGAGGGTGCTGGCGAGAAGGGCCACAAGCACTAAACAATTCCCTTTTTATTTAATTTTCTTCTGTTCGGTTTCCCTGTTATGCCTCTTATATATCCCACTTGTTTCCAGCTTTATATTTCTTCCACCTGATTGCTAGCTATGGCAATTAAATGGACGCAGCTAATACTGACCGCCATCGTGTTCATGATTGTAGCGCAGATAATACACACGGCTGGCGCGATTGCTATGATGGGCTATTACGCCGACCCGGCCTACTTTTCACTCTGGAGCAAGGTGATGATGTCCACCGCGGGGCCGCCCGGCATGGATTTCTACCTGCTCTCAATGGCGGGCAACTTTGTCATCGGCCTCATATTCGCGTGGGCGTACTCCATTGCCAACAAGGCCATAGGCGATAAGGGATACATGAACGGCGTGAAGTTCGGTGTGTTCCTGTTCCTCCTTGCAGCAGTGCCCTACACGTTCATGACCTACATGATACTTTCGGTCCCGACAATGCTGAACCTGGAATGGGCGCTTGAGAGCCTGCTGGTGTACACAATATCCTGTGTTGCGTTCACCAAGATAATCAAGTAGTTTTCTTTCTTCTTTTCTTCTTTTCATTTTGTTGCAATCCGCAAGAAAGGTTAAAATAACAGGTCGCTTGTTAGCATGTTTTTGAGCCAATTTGTTTTGTGATTTTTAACAGCTCCGAGTCTTAATTTTATTATGATGGGCCACAGAGTCGGGATGGAGCGCATACCGCGCTTTTACGATTTGGGATATAACCAGAGGGGCACGTTCGTTAGGATGCATAAGAAGGCGGCAGAGTTTGTAAGGGCGGAGCCGTTTCCTGCAAATATGACGGAGTATTTTCAAAAGAATGCAAAGCTGCCTGATTTTGTCCAGCCTGAAAAGGACAAGTGGGGGTATGGGCAGGTGCTCACCTGGCACGAGCTTCCCGACGGTGAGGTTATGTGCGAGTATCTGAGAAAAAGGGAAAAGATGCACGGCATGATGATAAGCGCCTCGCTCTCGCTCCTGTTTGATAAGCTCCAGCTGTTTGATGAAAACAGCGGTGATGTACGTTCCCAACTCATGGCAGTGAGCATGTATCCCGAGCCCATGAGATGCTCGCTCAGCGCAACCATGTCCAATTTCTTCTGCAGGATGCTTATTCCAAAAACAAGAGAGGACCTGGAGGTTGCTGTCAATCCCATGATAAAGGAATTCTTCGCACTCGGCCCGATTAAAAAAGGCGAAATCTCAAACCATGATTTTATTGCCTATAAGGATACGATAACTGAGCCACGGTTCTTCATCCAGTGCTTTGGCGATGCGTGCGACATTGGAGTATCGGGCTCAGACAGATGGTACCCGGAAGAGGGCATGGAGCTCGGCCCGCACAACATCGA
The DNA here is from genome assembly GCA_903832205.1 of uncultured Microcaldota archaeon. GTDB lineage: Archaea > Micrarchaeota > Micrarchaeia > CAILAH01 > CAILAH01 > CAILAH01. The sequence continues at coordinate 5,131 of CAILAH010000030.1, forward strand.
TTCGGCTGCGCAGCTCCTGTCCCTGCTCGCAGGGCTTGCAGCCATATGGCAGAAAGCGCGTGATGAGTGGAGCCTTGGAAAATAATCGAGAACTGGCAGAAATCTTTGATGGTATGATATTGTTTCACTCCTAAAACAAGCTTGTAATGTTGCCGCTGATTTTTTGTATTACCTTTTTCCAGCGGGGAGTCCTCTTCTCTTGCTCATCATCCAGATAATACGCCAATTCAATATGCCTCTCCTTCTTTGCGATTGCGAGCGCGTTCTCCCTTTTCTTGTTCTTCAGGAATATGTTGGCTCCATTCGATACGAGGAACTGCGCAATCTCCAGTTGGCCGCGCCTTGCCGCAACCATCAGCGCAGTATCGCCCTCATTGTTCTTTGAGTTGACATCTGCGCCGTACCTGAGGAGCGCCTCGAATATCTCACGCTCGCATTTTCCCTCAACGGCGCACATGAGCACGGTGTTCCCATCCTTGTCCCTATCGGTCGCATCCGCGCCCGCGGCAAGCAGGAACTCCAGGATGTCCCTGTGGTTCTGGTAGGCCGCCTTCATCAGGGCGGTCCTGCAATCGGCATTCTTTGCGTTCACGTCAGCGCCAGCCACGGCGAGCTTGCCCACTATTCCCAGATGGCCTTCCCTTGCCGCGTGGAGGAGCGCCGTCCTGTTGTTCGCATCTGACATGTCTATTTCCGCGCCTTTCTTGAGCAATAGGTCGACTATTTCCTCACTGCCGTTTCCCGCGGCAATCATGAACGCCGTCCTCTCGTGCATATCATGAATAGTCATGTCCGCGCCCGCATCCAAAAGCATGCGCACCACTTCCAGATTGCCGTTAGAGGCCGCGCACATTAGCGCGGTCCATCCGTTGCCGTCCATTGAATTGGGGTTCGCGCCCTTACCAAGAAGATAGCCTATTGCTTCCGTGTTGTTCAGCTGCGCCGCATAGGCAAGGCCATTGAAGCAGCCGTTTCCCTCAACGTTGGCACCGCTGCCAACAAGGAACTGCATCATCTCCATGTTCTTGCTGAGCACCGCAAGTGAAAGGGCAGACATGCCATTAATGTCAGTCATGTTTATGTCAGCCGTATTGTGCAGAAGAAGCCGCGCCATCTCAAAATCGTTCTTTTTGGCAGCTTCCATGAGCGCTCCCCTGCCGTTCTTATCCTGCAGGTTTGTGTCCGCGCCGTTTGAAAGCAGGATTTCCGCAATCTGTTTGTTTGAGTATTCTGCCATTTTTATCAGGGCAGTCTTCCCGATTGCGTTCTGGAAATTAACCTCCGCACCGAGCGTAATGGCCCTTAGCATCCCTTCCCTGTCGCAGTTTATTGCCGCCTTCATCATGTCAACGCTAAGGCGCCTTCTCTGCTCCGCCCATTTCTTTTGTATGTAATTGTCCACATCGCTGTGATGGTCGGTAAAATTCTTGGCAAGCTGCGCATAATTAGTGGTATCTTCAGCTTCTCCGCTCCTGCCTTTTTGTGGCTTGCCTTTTTGCATGTTATTCACACCGTTCGGAAATCTCTTGATTTCAATTACCCTCTGGCACGCCACATATTCCTATGGCGCCCATATTTTATATCCCTGCGAACCTCACTTCCTGTATTTCTGGTGATGGCTGCATTTTCATCTTCTCACTTCCCTGCCTTTTGCGCTTCAGCCAGTGCGGCCGCATTCCCCTTGTGCACTTCAAACATCGCAGATATGATTTTGTTGCCATTGCGTGCGGCAATTTTTTCAGCGGTTTCAAAGTCGTCATCCTGGAGGGTTATATCCGCACCTTTCTCCAGCAACAGTTGGACCATATCTGCATTGTTATCACCCACAGCAAGCATGAGCGCCGTGGTGCCCTCCCCTCCAGTCCTATTCACAGATGCGTTTTTGGAAATAATGGCCTCCGCACGTTCCGGGCAGTGCTGGACGGCCGCCATCAGTGGCGTATAGCCCACTAGGTCTGCCTTATTTACGTTTGCATTGGCGGACAGGAGAATATCAACTGCTGCGGGGCGGTTTTCCCTCAGGGCTTCGAGCAGCGGGGTCGTGTCCTCATTATCAACGTCCGCAACATTAACATCCGCGCCTTCCGCAAGGGCCTCTTTAATCTGGTCTACCTCGCCAAGCGATGCTGCCAGAAGAAGCTTCTTGTTCAAAAGCGCCGGGTCCTTGAAGACAACCGTTGCCTCTGTTGGGATTTCCGTTCTCTCAAACGGTTTGCTCAGGTCAACATCCTTAAGCATCCTGCCAAATAGCCCTTCCCTTGAGACTTTCTCAACTATTGGATCCTGTGGCTTTAGCTTTTTCTTTTCCACTATCGGGTCCGGTGTCTTTGGCTTCTTCTTTTCCATGTTAATCATTTCCTGTATTTCATGTAATAGTAAATGTGCGAAGGCGGCAGCCTGAGAACCTGCCAGAATGTGAGCGGGACTTTCTCCACCGCGCCGTGCTTTCTCAGCTCAAGTATGATATTATTGTAGGGGTTCTTCCCAAACACCGCCTTGCGATACGCCCTGGCACTTTCCTTTGCAATCGTGAGCGCGTCCTCGCCCTTATTATTGCATATGGTAAAGTCTGCGCCATCATCAAGAAGTATATTTACGGCCAAGAGCTTTTGGCGATTAATTGCGCACATAAGCGCCGTTTCCCCAGCGTTATCCTGAAGATTGGGGCCTGCGCCCTTTTGCAATAGCACTGTTACTGCCTTTCTATCGCCTGTTGAGGCCGCAAGCATGAGCGCCGTCCTCCCGTCGTTGGTTGTCGCAATTGGGTTCGCGCCTTTGGTGAGCAGATAGAGGCACGTATCCCCATCGCCTTTTAGCGAGGCATAATGAAGGGGTTTATAGCCATCGGGGTCCCTTGCCTCCAAATCTGCGCCCATTTCAACGAGTAGGTGTATCATATTTGATTTCTTGGATCTAACCGCGTAGAGCAGCGGCGTCATTCCGCTGGCATCATCCCTCACGTTGATATCAGCGCCATTCTTCAGGAGCTCCTTTATGTCTTCACTGTTCACTTTCTGTAGCGAGGTGTCGGGACGGCCACTATTTATTACCAAATCAATGAGAGGAAGGCTTAGCTCCCTCAGCCTCTGCTCCAGATTACCAATCAGCCGCGCGGCTTTTTGTTCGGCGCCCGGGTCCTTAAATGGCTTGTTCAAATCCACATCCGCGAGCTTTTTCCCAAATAGGCCCTCCCGTGATACTTTCTCCACTATTGGGTCGTTTTTGTTAGATTTGAGCCCGAGTTTCATGAACAATCACTTCTTATGTTTCATATAATAGTACAAATGCCTCAGCGGCATGTTGAGCATCTCCCACTTTGTTAACGGAGTTTCCTCAACCGCGCCGTGCTTTCTCAATTCAAGTATGCAGTCGCTCAGGCCCTTCTTGCCCCAATGCCAGAGGGGCACCTTGTAGGCATCTGACCATAGCTTTGCAATATCAAGCGCAGTCTTGCCCTTGGAATTCCTCATCGAGTGATATGCTGCATTTGCTGAAAGCAAACCCCTCATCGCATCTGCATTGCCAGTATAGGCGGCGTGCATAATGGCCGTCTCACCACTGTAATCCGTGGCATTGACATCTGCACCTAATTTGAGCAGCAATTCAACAGTTGCCCTGCTTCCATGCCTTGCGGCGTGCATAAGCGGGGTTGTCCACTGGTTGTCGCGGGCATCAACATTTTTCCCGGGCTGCAACATAAGCTGTGTTACCATGTCATATGATACCTTAACTGCAACATGCAGCGGGGTGTGGCCAGAGTCATTCTGCGCAACAGTATTTGCGCCTGCTTCAATGAGTGCGCCAGCTGCATCACTAGAGTAATTCTCCATTGCCAGGTGCAACGGTGTGTTGCCGTCATCATCACAGGCATCGAGTTGCGCGCCCTTTTGCACAAGCTCCATTATGTCAAGATAGCTCGCATCCTTGTTCCTTGATACTTCAAGCAGCTTTTTGTTAAGGTCAGGAATATTGGGTATCGCCTTATCTTCAGCAATGCCTGGCGTTGTCGCCGTGTTCGGCTTCATGCGCTCAAACGGCCTTGAAAGGTCGACCTCGCTCAGCTTTGTTCCAAATAGGCCTTCTCTTTTTACCTTCTCAACTATCGGGTCCTCCCTTATCTTTCTTGCAACTACCATAATCATCACATATGACTCTTGAGCCATGCAATAACTGGGATTTCAAATTTGGGCAGCTTCCGCCTCATGTTCTCCCACAGCCCTTTATTGATGTCGGCTTTCTCATAGCATTCTATGGGGCCGGCCTCCACCTGGTAGGGCGGCTTCCGCTCCTCCGCGAGGCAGCTCCTTTGCGTTTCCATCGCCTTCTCCAATACCTTCACGCCGCCAACATCGAGCGTGGCTAGATAATCCATTATGTAATCGTCAAGCTCCACCTTCACGTCATCCTTATCCAAAGTCCCAAGGAGGCCCATCACCGCGTTTGCGAATACCTCCTCGCGGACAACTTCAACAAGATACGCCTGCCACTTGTCTATGAGCGTGATAAGTTCTTTCTCCTTTTCCATATCTTTTGCAACGCGCGCTTCAGTTATCCCCGCAACGGATTCCCATCTGCTGCCCATCTGTCCCTTTGCAATCCCGATTATCTCGAGGCTGAGCTTCTGCTCCACCAGGACGTTCACGCGCAGCTGCCTTGTGGCTTCGCGCACGCTGCTGCCCGCCACATTTGCGAATACGTCATATGAGGAATGGCTTATGTTGCCGGCCAAAAGGTCCTTGATTAGGTCTCCCTTCATTTCAAGCGCGGACCTGACGGCCGCAAATGACTGGCCATTCCTTCCGAATACTAGGTGCATGATGTCCAGGTATTCCTTAATCTTCTCGCTCTCCTCATCGCTGAGCTTGTCCTTGGAATCAAGCAGCACGGAGACGACCTTGAGGAGCGCTTCGGACCTGTCCATGGAATGGCGGATGAACACCTCTGCATCTGTGATGAAATCATCCAGCTTATCCCCGTCAAGCATGTAGGAGTTCTGGGTCCTTATGACCGCCGCATCGTTCTTCCTCACAAGCCTTTCGCATACCTCAAGCAGCCTCACCTTCTTTTCCTCGTCCTTTCCGCTCATTATGGTATTGAATAGGCTGTGCGCAATCTCATGGTTCACGGAATTGGTGACGTTTGCGGCCGATGCCTTTACCGCGATGTTGCGGGTATCAGTGCTAAACTTGGCTGCCGCACTGTCATTCGCATTGCTGTAATAGATTATTTTTCCCAGGCGGTCCCTCACTGAAGGGTGCCACTGGGATAATGCCGCCCTGATCTCGCCGTTGTGGGCTGCGTTGAACTTGCCGCACTGCTCCCTGTCAACCTTCTTCGTAATCTCGTGGTAGTGGCTAACCGCCGCGGGACCGTTCTTTGATGCATAGTAGGCGACCTCACCGAAAGTTGAGCCGGCCAGGAAGCAGGCCATGCCAAACCCAAATGAAATTGATGTGGCCAAAGCCAGCTGTTTAGCCCCCACCTTGAAATTGCCCCACGCATTTTTCCTCACTGGCCGTTTGGATTTTTCCAGTGGATTTTTCTGCGTTGAATAAGGCATAATCATCAACCTACAACTGCACCCTTGTCCCTTAGATAATCAGCATTTTTTACATTGCCAAAGTCAAGCGCGTGGTTGAGTGCCGTTTTTCCGTTTTTATCCTTTGCATTTATTTCCGCGCCGTAGTCTATGATTAGCTTCGTAACTTCAAGCGGGCAATGCTTCACCGCATACATGAGCACGGTCATTCCCGTATCATAAATGTGCGCATTAGCGTCTGCGCCCGCGGCCATCAGGACTCCTGCTGTTCTAAAATGGCTTTGATCAAGCGCCAGGAACAGCGGCGTCCAGCCATTTTTATCGTGCGATTCAAGGTTTGCGCCTTTTTCTATGAGAAGCTGTGTAGTATTCTCAAGACCTTTATGGGCGGCGCGCATGAGCGGTGTCCAATTAGAATCCCCAATAATGGAGTTTGGGTCTGCGCCTTGCTTAAGCAATTCTTCCACATCCCCAAGCGTCCCTGTACTTACTATAGCATCGTGCAGAAGCTTAGATTTCTCATCTGTGGAAAGACTTGCGGCCACTGGAGCTGGCTGTTCGGGCGCGGGCTTCCTGTCGCTAAAGTCGGGGGGCGGCTGCTTATTCTTGATTCGCGCCATCATTGCCGCTTTTTTCTTCGGGTCAAAGAAACTTCCAACTTTTGCCATAATCATCACTTTGC
>CAILAH010000031.1 GCA_903832205.1 uncultured Microcaldota archaeon
AGGGGGCTCTGCCCCCCTCTCTCCTTCTAATCTCATACCCCCCGCGGGATGAGAAACTGAAAATCCTGCTCCCTGCATACTTTTTTTCTTTTGCGAAAAGAAAAAACCTATACTGAAAAAGAAAATTGTATCTAGAAGCCATTAATTATTGGCCAGTTCCTTGCACGGCGGCTCGCAGTCATACCATTCTTTTTGGTCGCAATCGCTAAAGCAGTTTTGTTTTATTGAACCAGCTGGGTAGCAGTCAATAAGTGCTTGGCCCGACAAGCCCCGGTCATTGCAATCCACGATTATTGTCTTCTCTGCGTTTATGCATCCTGTGCGGCATGCGACGTTCTCTGCAGAGCACTGGTCCATGCATTTTGACACCAGCCCCTTGGTTTTCCAGTCGCCGATTATTATCTCAAGCGACCTTCCGGTGCTGTCTCCGGTAAATTTCGCTACACAGGTGTATTTCTTTACCGGGTCGGTGAGCAGGTCGCAGGGGGTCATCACCCGGTTATGTATGGCGTATTCCGCCAGGCAATCCTCCTGTGGCCCCTGTGATTGCAGGCATATATTAGGGTCCTTCTTATCGTTCGCAACTTCCACGAAGCACCTTGTCTTTTCATATGGCTCCTTCAGATTATTGCAGAGCGACGGATTATTCTGACTAATGGCCTGGCCTGCCGTGGTATTCACCGTGCTTTCGCAGCCTGCCAGGAAAATAACCAAGATAACGAGCGTAGTTAGGAGCAGTATTTTTTGCATGCATGTATATCAGTAGCTAGATTAAAAACAATTTGCCTATTTCACCCTTTGTCCAACAGCGCCATGCACCAAATCATAGGGCAGTTTCATTTTAGGCGGCAGTTTATTGACGTGTTTTGTACTAAGGGTAAGGAACTGCCACTTGTGCTCAAGTATCCAGAAGAACGCGGCCAAATCCCATATCGGCGGGATGAGAATCGTGACGTTCTTTGAAACCCTCCTCAGCTCATTGAAGAATTTCTCAGGGTCGTCCACATGCTCCATGGTGTGCGAGGACACAATGTTCTCGAACTGCTTGTCCTTGAATGGCAGCTTGTAAATGTTTTTAATGAGCACAAAATTCGGCACGTCCCTCTTGATAATATCGGCGTTGATTCCCCCGCCGTCCGTATTTCCTGAAGAGATGTTCAAATCCCATTTTCGGTCGTAAAAATGCCTCTCCTTAAGCACCCTGTAATCAAGGATGTGCCCCACTAGCGCGGTCCCGCCAGCGACGGCGGCTGCAGCTGCAATCTCAAGTATCATCAGGACTTATACGATTCAAAATCAATATAAATGTTGTTTAATTGAATTAACCACGGATGTGGGCGTAAGCCTGAACGTAAGGTGATACCAATGGGTTTCTACAAATACCTGACAAAAACTTTTCAGAACGAATGGAAAGAGAAGTCTCCCGAATATAAGGAGAGGCTTATGGCCTGGAGAAGGGAGCCCCCCCTAGTGCGTGTTGAAAAGCCGCTTAATCTCACCAGGGCGCGCAACCTGGGCTACAAGGCAAAAACCGGGTTCAGTATTATCCGCGTTAAGATTGCCAAGGGTAACAGGAAGGTTACCAAGCCAACGAGGGGCAGGAAGCCGTCACGAACCGGAAGATTCTTCCCAGCGCGGCTCTCGGACCAGGTGATTGCCGAGCAGAGGGCAAACCGCAAGTACAGGAACCTTGAAGTCCTCAACTCCTACTGGGTTGGCGACGATGGTGTGAGCAAGTACTACGAAGTCATTCTCATTGACCCGGCAAGAAAAGAGGTCGAGACACTCGCCAAGAACCGCAAGTCAAGGGTTTTCAGGGGCCTCACAAGCGCAGGCAGGAGAGCTCGCGGATTGAGGTTCAAAGGAGAGAGAAGGCCTAAACAATGAGCAACTATTTCGACTTTCACGTCAATTTTGACTGGAAGAATTTTTCCTTGGAGGGATACTCCAAGGTGTTTTTTCCCAATATAATCTCTGGCGGCAACCGCTATGACCCAAACAAAGTCAACATCGCCTACGTTGGCGACCCGGAAAAGCCGCTTCCCCCAAAATATGATTTGGTTAACTTCAGGGGGTTTGCTGTGAACATTGACAAGCTCGCGGTTATGCGCGAGAAGGGCCGTGCAGTTGAGGTGTGCGTTTCTGATGTGAAGCAAGCGCTCAACGGCGGCCGCATACATCAGGCGCGATTCTTCTGCAGTGCGCTCCACTCCTATCGCGTCCCGTTCGTTCTCACTTCCGGGGCATCCACCATATACGAAGTGAAATCGCCCAAGGAGATGGCGTTCATTGGCGAGATGCTGGGGTTCACGCAGAAGGAAGCGCTCAATTCGATGAGTGAAACCGCTTCCGAGATTTTAGGTGATAAGGGATGGCAGTAAAAAAGAGCCTGCGCACAAGGCTGAGGTACATTGAGTTCCAGCTTCTTTCGGCGCAGCCAGTTTCAGAAGGGGTTGAGGACAGGCTGCGCGTGCACCTGCAGAAATCGCTCGGCATGCACAACGCGCCCAAGCTGAAGCTTCTCTCGTTTGATAAGGAGTGCAAAGGGCTTCTCCGCTGCGATGCGGGCTCATTCGTTGCGGTGCGCCAGGCGCTGCTATTTCTCTATGATAAGGATTACAGGATAAAATTACTGAAGAGCTCGGGCACAATAAAGTCCCTTTCTGATGAAGAATAAAAAAAATTAAGTTGCCTGCAAGCAGCAGCTTCACCGCTTAACTTTTTAGCGCAGAGTTTAGCTTCTCAAATATCTGCCCCGCATCCATTCCCCTCAGCACGGCTTCCTGCACGCCTATCCTTATGCCGCTCGGCGAAATGACGCTCTTGTCCCAGGGCAGCGAGTTCTTGTTCACAATTATATTGTTCTTCTCCAGCTTGTCCGCCACAGGCGCTCCACCGCCCATCTCCGTGACATCAAGCACCACCTGGTGCGTGTAGGTGTATTTCTTCCCGTCATAGCCGCACACCTTGTATCCCGCGCCGGCCATCATTTCAGAGAGCTTCTGTGCAGCCTCAATCACTTTCTTTCCGTAATCCCTGTGCTTTGTGTCATATGCAATCGCAGTTGCCAATAGTGCGGGTATCCTATGCAGATGATGGTTGCTCAAAATCCCGGGGAACAGCATGCTATCAACGCTCTTCTCAAATTGCATCTCCCTCTTCATGAGTACAATCCCGCCCTGGGGGCCCGGGAACGTCTTATGCGTTGATGCGGTGATTAAATCAGCGCCCTCATCGAACGGCATCTGGAATTCGCCGCCGTAAATCAGGCCGAACACGTGCGCCGCATCATATAATATGGTCTTTTCAGGGAACTCCCTGCGAATCTCCTTCACAGGCTCGGGGTGCAGGAACATGCTTTTTCCGAACACGATAAAGTCGGGGTTCACTTCCCTAATTATCCTAATCGAGCCGTCAACATCGGTCTTGAACGGGTTCTCAGAATCGGTTGCGAAATTGTGCACCTCTTTCCCGCACACCTTGCTCACGGTCCCCATTTTGTTGTGCGTAATGTGGCCTCCTGAAGGCAGCGAATTACTGACGATCTTCCCGTTCATCTTTGGAAGCCCGCAGAACACTGCCAGGTTTGCGATTGCGCCGCTTATGGGGCGCACGTCCGCATAATGGCAGCTGAAATGCGCCTTGAAATGCTCCTGGCATTTAGACTCCAGGTCATCGATGTATTTAGTGCCGTTGTAATATCTCTGGTAGGGCTTTCCCTCCGCATACCTGTGCATGAAATCATTGTAGTAGAACTCGCTGCCGACCTCGGGGAACATCACATTCTCCGATGCAATAAGGTTGAGCGTTGCATTTCTCCAGCTGTCATTTTCAAGAACAACTTTTCGAACATAATCCAGGCTTTCCATATGAGTTACCCCCTTCTCCAGAGGCTTACGCCCCCCACATCTTCCACGATTATTCTCGACTCAACAAGCGCCCTGCGGATTTTGTCCGCATCCGCATACCTCTTCTCCTTTCTCATGGTCTCCCTGATTGAGAGCAGCTCCTCCACCGCGGCAAAAAGCCCGTCCTCCATCCCGACCTTGTACTCCCTGCATATGCCCTCAAGCATTCCCTCATACTCGTCATCCTTATTGAGCTCGATGCTGATTCCCGTAATCCCTAGCAGGCCGATCAATTCATCAACCGCGTTTCTCAAACTTTCCTTGTAAACGTCCCTGCTGTTGAGGCCCTTGTTGATGATGCGTATTATCTCATTCACCGCAACGAATGCATTGGCAGTGTTGAAATCCTCATTCATCGCCTTGTGGAACAGCACTTTCTGCGCCGCCACCTCCCCCTCAATCGACCTGTCGGTCCCGGAGCTCCTCTCCATGGCGACGCGCGCAAACTCAAGCGCGTTCATCATTTTCTCAACGTGCTTCCCTGTCTCATCAAGCACCTCAAACGAGAAGTCGATGGGGCTCCTGTAATGCCTCGTGAGCAGGTACCACCTTATCACAGTGGGCGTATACTTCCCAATCACATCGCCCGCAGTTACGAAATTATTAAGGCTCTTGCTCATCTTCTCCCCGTTAATGGTGAGGAATCCCGTGTGCATCCAATAATTGACGAACTTTTTCCCAGTTGCCGCCTCGCTCTGTGCAGTCTCATTCTCATGGTGCGGGAATATCAAATCCCTCCCGCCCCCGTGTATGTCTATTGTCTCCCCCAGGTATTTCGATGATATTGCTGAGCATTCAATGTGCCACCCCGGCCTTCCCACGCCCCAGGGCGAATCGAAAACGACCTCTTTCTCCTTGCTATGCTTCCACAGCACAAAATCAAGCGGGTTGTGCTTCTTCTCTCCAGGCTCGACGCGCGCGCCGCTCACCAGCTCGTCAACCTTCTGCTTTGACAGCCCGCCGTAATCCCTGAATTTGAGCACGGAGAAATAGACATCGTTGGCTGACTCGTACGCATATCCGTTCTCGATTATTTTCTTCGTGAGCGAGATGATTGCGGGAATGTTATCGGAGACCTTCTGGAACATGGTGGGCCTCTTGATGTTGAGCGCATCCATCTCCTCAATCGCCTTCTTCATGTTTTTCTCCGTGAGCTCCAGCGGGTGGATGCCCATCTCAGCGGCCCTGTTGAACACCTTGTCCTCAACGTCGGTGATGTTCTGGACATAATTGACATCATACCCAAGGTGCTCAAAATACCTGCGCACCACATCGAAAAATACGTAAGTCCTCAAATGCCCGATATGCATCCTGTCATAGGGAGTGAGGCCGCACACGTACATGCGCACCTCGTTTTCATTGACCGGGGCAAATTCCTTCTCCCGCGCGTCATAGGAATCATAGATAATCATTGCTTCCTTCCCTCGCTGGCTTAACCGACTTAATTTGGGAAGGATTCTTTATAATCGTATTCAAAAGCGATACAATGGACGAGAATGCATAGCCGAACGACAGGAGAACTGCAACCACACCGCAGATGAGCGCATAAATCCTTGAGCCGAACCTCTTGGCGAGCTCTTTCATCTTGCGCATCACCGACCTTCTTTCGCGCGGGCTGCCGTCCCTCATGTTCATGACTTCCTCAACGCTGATTTTCTCGCCCATTTGGTTGAGCGCCTCTATTATGGAATATAATACGCCCAGGTCCTTCTCCTCAAGGAGCATCCTCCTCAGCTTTTCTTTTCCCACAAGGAATTTTCTCGTGCCGATGGTGCTTGCAATCCTCGACCTTACCGCGGGGTCCTTGCTCTCAAGCATATGCACGACAGTGCTCTCATACTTGGGCGGGGATTTGGCGACCGCATCAAGAGCGGCCATCCTCTTTTCCATTGCTATGTGCCGGTCATCAACCGCCTGCACAAGCTCGTTCATAACGCTCTCCCTTTTCTCGAGGAATGCGAACACGCCGACCAATTGCGACCTGGTCCATGAATCGCTCTTCCTGAACGCCTCTTTCATTATGTTCACGCCCTGGTCCCCCATGAGCGGCATTACCATGAGCGCCTCCATCTTAAGCGGCTGGTCGCTCTTTGAAATGAGCAGTGTCCTGAAAACCTCTTTCCCGTACTCCTTGCGGATGAGGTCCATCCACATCTCTCCCCTCTGGTCGCTTGATGCGGTCCTGAGGTTGTTGATTATGTCCCTGATATCCGCCTTTTTAGAATGAGCACTATTAGGGCTGAATGCCTTCTCTGGTGGCGCATAGCTATAATTCTGGGCGCCATTAATAGTCCTTTCCTGCATGCTCCTTTCCACTCCTGAACGTTGTATATCGTTTTGAATGAAAGTTTAAAAGCCTTTAAATATGCCCACTTCCACTATTGCAACCGGATATCCGAGGCCGTACTTTTTCAAAATCCCAGGGCGGCCCAAAATCCTGTGATGGGCCGAAAATGCCCCTCTTGGCATTTAATAATTGTCTGCTATAATCAACATTATGCCGTCATCAAAGGACTTGGTATACAGCCTTCATCCTCTTGAAAAGAAAGTACTCATTAGTGCGGGCACGGGCTCGATGGCAGACGTTATGGCAGGCTCGGGGCTTGGCGAGGCGGAGGTGCTCACGGGGGCACAGATGCTGCAGCAGCGCGGGCTGGCCAGGGTGAATCACAGCGGTGAGCTATGCTTCAGCCTCAGCGAGCTTGGAAAAAAATACCTGAAAGACGGGCTTCCCGAATACAGGCTGCTTGATGAGCTCGGTTCCGGAGAAAAAAAACTTGCGGAGATAAAAAGCGTTTCAAAGGAGGAAATCTCCCCCGCGCTCGGCCAGCTCAGGAAAAATAATCTTATCAATGTGAGAAAGGACGGGAACGACCTATTAATTTCAGCAACATCGGCGGGCAAATCCGTCTCCAGCAAGAACCCTCTTGCATTCCTCACGGCCGAAGTGCCCGCCTCGAAACTTACGCAGGAACAAAAGAACCTGGTTGCGCAGTTCAAGGCGAGGGGGCTGGCCAGAGAAAATCTAAAGAAAAGTTATTCGCTTGAGCTCACAAAGGACGGCATTGCCGCCAAGTCCGAATTGAAAAAGAAGGATGTTGAGCTCATAGATGAATTGACCGAGGACGTGCTCAAGAATAAATCGTGGAAAAATAAGGCGTTCAGGCATTATGATGTCGGCATAAGCGTCCCCGTCAACGAGGTTGGGAGAAGGCATCCCGTGATGGAATCCAATAATGTGATCAGGGACGTTTTTCTCGAGATGGGCTTTAGGGAGATGTCCGGCCCGATTGTTGAGTCCGCCATGTGGAACATGGACGTGATGTGGATACCGCAGGACCATCCCGCAAGGGATGAGCAGGACACGTTCTATCTTGACGGGCACTCAAAGCTCGACAAGAAACTTGTTGAGAAAGAGAGGGCCATGCACGAGAACGGCATAAAGAGGACGCACACACACAAGGGCGACTGGTCCGAGGAGGTTGCGTCCAGGAGGCTGCTCAGGACGCATTCAACCGCAACCTCGTTCAGGACGCTGTACAGGCTGAGCGAAGAGGCAAAGAAAAACGGGAAGGAGATTGAGAATGGTAAATATTTCTACGTTGCGCACAATTTCAGGAATGAGAAGGTCGATGCCACGCATTTGTCAGAATTCTTCCAGGCGGAAGGTTTCATCATTGGCGATGGCCTGAGCCTTGCCGACCTCATGGGCTTCGTCAAGGAATACTACTCAAAGCTGGGGATTGACAAGATAATGTTCAAGCCGACATACAATCCCTACACGGAGCCGAGCATGGAAGCGCACTACTATGACAAAAAGCTTGACAAGTGGTATGCGCTGATAAATTCCGGCATATTCAGGCCGGAGACGCTCGAGCCGTTCGGCATACACAAGACCATCCTCGCCTGGGGCATGGGCGCATCAAGAATGGCAACACTCCTGACCGGAAAAACATCCATGAGGGAGATTACGGGCCCCACCTGCGATTTCGGGTGGCTTAAGACGAGGCCAAACCTTACGAGGAGCATTACGAAAAGGTGATTCTATGGTTTACGTATATTCGCGCATATCACAGCTCAACCGTGGAATAGGCAGGAAAGTGCCAATCGACCAGATAAAAAATGCAATCATCGATATGGGGATGGACATAAAGGGCCAGAGCGCGGATGCGGACCCGGAATTGAAGATTGAGCTCACCGCCGAGAAGATTGATCTCGTTTCCGGCGTGGGAATCGCAAGGGCGATAAAATACTATCTCGGGCTCGAAACCAATGTCCCGCAATATTCCGTGAAAAAGACAGGACTCAAGCTTATTGTAGAAAAGCCTGCGGCCGATGTGAGGCCGAAGATTGCGGCGGCAATCGTGCGCGGCATGAAGATAAACGGTGAAGTGCTAAAGGAAATAATCGATGTCCAGGAAAAGATCCACGACTCGTTCGGCAGGGACCGCAAGAAGGCGGCGATCGGGATTTACCCGTTATCGAAAATTAAGTTCCCGCTCAAATACACTGCAGAGCCGCCGGACAAGATTATGTTCAGGCCGCTCGACCATCCAGAGGAGATAAGCGGCAGTGAGATACTCAAAGTGCACGAGACCGGAAAGAAGTATGCGCACCTGCTTGAGGGACTGAAGAGGTATCCTGTGCTAAGGGACGCGAATGATGAGGTGCTCAGCATGCCGCCCATTATCAATTCCGAAGATGTGGGCAAGGTTGAGGAGGGCGATTCCGACCTGTTCATCGAATGCACTGGCCACAACCTGACGCATCTCGATAACGTAATGAAAGTGCTTGTCACAACGCTCATTGAGCTTGGCGCCAAGGCGGAGTCCGTTAAGGTCGAATACCCGGGCGGGGAGTCATACGAACTGTCACTGGACAATTACGAGGACGAGATAGACTGTGAATTCGTGAACAAATGGATCGGCATTAAATTGAAGCCGCAGGAGATGGTGCCACTCCTGAACAAGATGATGTACGGCGTCAAGTCCGTGAAGGGGAACAAGATTAAATTGGAGATTCCCTGTTTCAGGAGCGATGTGTGGCACGATGTCGATATTGCGGATGATGTCGCCAGGGCCTACGGGTACAATAACATCAAGCCGACGTTCCCGCAGATCGCATCCACCGCAAGCCAGCTCGAGTTCTCGCTTTTCCGCGAGAGGGTTTCCGAATCCATGGTCTCGCTCGGGTTCCTTGAGCTTTACACCTACATGCTGGCTTCGACCGAAACACAGTACGATAAAATGTGCCTGAAGGCCAAGGAGGATGATTATGTGCGCCTCCCGGACAGCGCGGATATGGGGACGAATATGGTGCGCACAATGATCCTGCCTGAGAACCTGACGGCACTCAACATTAACAGGAAAAACAAGTATCCGCAGAAGGTATTCGAAAATGGATTTATTGTAAGCACTAACGGGAAGGATGGCCCGGTGAACGATGCGTGCCTGAGCGTTTCAATCGCGGACGGCAGGGCCAACTATACGAAAATAAAAGGCGTGCTTGACGCGCTCATGTCCATGAATGGGATTTCATTTGAAGTCAGGAAGAGCTCGCACCCGTTCCTGATTGAGGGCAGGCAGGCGGATGTTTATGTTAACGGGAAGAATGCGGGATATATCGGCGAGCTGCACCCGCAGGTGATTGAGAATTTTGGGCTGCTCGTCCCGGTTGCCTGTTTGGAAATAAACCTCGACACCATTTGGGCAATGACCAGTGAAAAATAAATTTCTATTAATTATGATGCCCCTACCTTTGATTTCAGGATTAGGTATGTCGCCAATATGAGTATCAGCATTATCATTGCGTAGATGCCTTCCTGGGACGAGATGAACCCATAGAACGAGTCCTTCATATTCAGGAAATACTCCTCAACCTCATCCCTGAGGGATTTTTCGTACCTGTACACGAACCTGAAGTCCTGCAGCGTAGTCTTGCCTCTCCAGAAGAACTCCTTATCGGTCTTCTTGAGCACGTCCAGGTTCTGCGCCAGCGGGTCAACCGACATTGCCTGCACGTCATCAGGCAGTATTATGTAGAGGTAATCGGTCTCCTCCAGGACTATATCGCCCTTTGTGTTCGATGAGAATGAGAGCCCGTCCTTTACGATTGAGAGGTCATAAGTCCTTGCCTTGACCTGGGTTGAGTTGAACAGGCCCTTCGTATCATACTCTATCTGCAGGACGGCCTCATAATTCGGGTTGATAACGCTCAATCTTTTCCTCGGCTGCGGTATGATCCTCAGGTTGCTGATGGGCGCCGCGTTCGGGTTGATGTGGTAGCGTATCTTGTCTATCCCGGTCCTGGTCTTCCAGCTTGTAATGTCGTTTGTAATGGCGATGTTGCTGTCGTAAATTTGCGCGGAGGCGTCGCTGTCTATCTCTATGGAAATCTTCTCAACCACGTGCGCATTGCCGTCATGGTCGGCATAAATCCTGACGTTGGTGTTGCCATAGGAGAACGCCGCACCGACGGTCCCTACGAATAGGCCCACGAGGCATAGGAATAAAAATAATCTACGCATAATATAGGTTAGGCAATAACATATTTAAAAGTGGTAATTATGAACCTATTGTTTCTCGGTGAAGCCGGTGTTGTAGCGTCCTTCCCAAACGGGAAGGTTGCCATTGATCCAGTCGCCACCCAGGTCTCCAAGGACCGGGTGCTGGAGGAGTGCAAGGACCTGAAGCTCATTCTCATTACGCACGAGCACAAGGAGCATTTTGACAGGGCGCTTGTCGAGGCGCTCTTCGAGAAGTACAAGCCCTATGTGGTCGGCCCCAAGCATGTCCTTGATAATTTGAGCGTCCACTCCACCTATAAGAGCGATGTGGTGGTGGGCGACACGTTCGAGCTGAACGGGTTTGAAGTCCGCGTGATGCAGGTGTTCCACCCCCAGGCCAAGTATGCTGTTTCTTACTTCGTCAAATCGGGCGCATCAACGCTCTACCACGCAGGCGACACCTATGAGACCGACCTGCTCTATAAGATTAAGGCGGACGTTGGCATACTCCCAATCAAAGGGATGGAGACGATGGATGCGGCACGTGTCGCGCGCATGTCCCAGCGCCTGCAGTTCGGGAAGATATTCCCGGTATACTGGGGCGACAGCAAGAACCTGGTTGAGTTCATGATGGTCGCAAAGGAGAAGGGCCTCAGGCCGAGGCTTGGCGACTGGGTATCGGTTTAGGTGATTCTATGAATAAGATATTTTATCTGGCCCTGGTTTCAGTTATGCTCTTTGCTTCGCTTTTGTCCGCGGCTTCCATGGTGAAAGTCACCATGTATCCCGATTCAAGCTCATATGTGCTCCGCACATACTCCTTCGCCAACGCCGGCCCGTTCACGTTCGAGCCAGAGGCGCAGGGCATCGGGCCGCAGGCCATCTCGGTCTTCGGCAACGGTGCAGTGCCATATTACATAACGAACTTCCAGGTTAACAAGTCAAAGCAGGAGCTCAAGACGCTCACCGACCTTGTGAATGAGAGCGTTGGAAAGAAGGTCACCGCAAAGACCTCCGCAGGCAACTATTCCGCAATACTCTCCTGGTATGACAATTCATACGTCGGCCTCGCTGACACAAACGGGCTTCACATAATACCGTTCGGCAACCTGCTCGACCTGGTTGTCCCGTCATCGAACGCATACAAGACAGTCAACTACACGGATTACGTCCTCTCAGTGTTCGGCTCCGCATCGGAACCCAACGGCGAGCTCACATTGGGCTACGCAAAGAGCGACCTTGCCTGGAATATCGATTACGATTTAGTGGTTGCGAACGGCGCGGGAACGCTTAAGGAGTACTCGACCCTGTCAAACTCGGGCGAAGAGTCCTATGACAACGCGGACCTCACGCTCACGATGCTTAAGCCCAATTTCGTGAGCACCTACGGCGGCTACAATTATGACAACTATGCCGTAAAGACCTCGGCAATGTATGAGGGCGCCTCGGGATCATATGCGCCTTCGCCATCGCCCCCGGTGTTCACAGCGGGCTCAAAGCTCGGCATATGGAGCTACAAGCTCAGCGCGCCCATAACAATCCCCGCGCACAGCACGCAGAAGATGGTGCTGTTCGATGACAAGGCGACCTACACAAAGAAATCGCTGTGGGATTTAAACCGCGGCAGCACGGTCTACCGCGTGTACGAGCTCAACAACTCGCGCAAGGAAGTGCTCCCCACTGGTACCGTTCATGTCTTTGACAACGGCGCGTTCGTGGGCGAGGACACCATCGACATGCTCGGCAGCAAGGCGTCAAAGGAGCTTATTGTCTCCGCACTGCCGCAGTTTGAGGTTGAGAAGGCAACGCTTTCCGATGACGTGACAGGCAACGCAATCACCAAGTTCATCCACACCGTGAAGGTGAGGCTCACCGTGAAGAACCACGGCGACACCAAGGATGAGATTGAGGTGCGCGAGGACCTTTCCGGCTACAGCGACTTCAAGTACCTCTCATACTCCGTCCAGCCGTACAAGGTTGATGGCGGCAAGGCATACTGGAAACTCCCCGTAAGCGCGGGCGGGCAGCAGGAGATTGAGTACACCTACACGTACTCAAGCACATACTAATCGGGTGGAGAAATATGGATGAATCTGAAACGGTATACCTGGAAAAGAAGGTCGTTTGCAAAAGGTGCGGGCATCTGCACGATTTCAACATACGCACGAACCTTTCCATAAGTAATTTCACATTCAACGCGACGTGCGTTGGGTGCGGCGGCCGCATAATGCTGGACCTGGATTCCATATTCAAGGGCGGCAAGGCGCCGGAGCAGATTGGTTCCATACACGACCCCTATCTGAACGTTGATGCGACCGCGTCCACAAGTAGCACCTCTTCCAACCTGCCCCTAGATCTGGATGCGCTTGACAGCACGGACGGCACCGTTTCCGACTCGTCATCGAGCTCTTCCGATTCAAGCTCCGATTCGGGCTCATCGGGCGGCGGCTCCATATTTGACAGCACGACCGAGCCAATGCCGGACGTCTCCTCATTCTTCGAGGACGTTGAGGAAGGCCAGTAAAAATAAAAAATAATTCTCTTTTTTCTTTTGCCTTATTCATGTACGGTCTTAATCATTAGGCTTGCTTCTTCTTTGCGGCATCTGCCGACTTGTGCAACAAGCTGGTTGAATTCCTCATTTTCACGCAGCTCCTGCAACGCGCCGCACTTTGTTACAAGTGTCGTTATGCGCGTAAGCGATTTTATTGCACGTTTGCATTCACGGTGGTGTTTAGCAGAATATCTACAGCTCTGATATTGGTCATGTATTACATCAGCTGCTTGAACAATCGCTAATCTCATCTTCTCCCTTTTTTGCGCTTCATCTCCCAGAATTACAAGTAACTCTCTCATTCTTTTGACTTCCCTTCCAAAGAACCACCTCTTTTCAATGGCGCCTATCACCGCCTTGTAGGAGAGGTACTCATCCTCATCCCTAAGCTTTCTTGTGGTAAGCATGACCTCGACGAAATCAGCAATCTCCTTGATTTGCGCCCTTGTAAATCTTCGTATGTTGAATGCTATCCTTTCCGCATTGTCCTTTCCAAGGGCTCTGTTAGCAATTGCCAGTGCGACGGCCTCATGGGCATTGGCAGGCTCCTTTATCGCCCCGGGCCCCACGCCAAACAGGCCTTCCCTGTTGTAGCTGTCCAAAATAGGGTCAAGTGCCTTTAGCGCCTTCTTGTCCGGCGCGGCAGCAATTGCCTTGTCGTCCTTCTTTACTTCAATCACCGGCATCTGTTACGCCTCCTTTCCTCATAACGTCCAATTAGGGCTCGGGGAGGTATATATGGATTACTGAACCAAATCCGAAAATCAGCTATATTCATCTCTCTTTTTCGTATAATCTGCAAATCTACTCGCTGCGCTCCTTTCCGCCCTTCTCCGCCTCCTGCTGCGCCTGCCCGTTCATCTTCGGCGCGCTGTCCAACTTCTCGGAAAGCTGGTCGAGCATCATTAAAAATTCGGCAATCTTTGCCGTATTGTGCAACTCAAGAATCTCCTTTAACGTATTTACCGTGCTTTCACAAATCCCGACTGCGGCATCATAATACGTCCGCAGCAATGCGTTGGATGCAGCCGTCTGCTCAATTGTGGTATTTATGTGGGTTTCCCACACCTCGCCTTCGGTTTCGTGCATCCCCATCTTGATGAACACATCGCTGATTGCCCTCTCATCGATTGTGCCGTTACCGAACACATTCATGTACTTCTCCGCACCCCAGGACTCGCTCTTGGATACCCTCCGGATTAGCTTGAGCATCTCGAGCATCTTGTCATTGCGGTCAATCTGCAGCTTCACGCCGCCGATGAATTCCATCACGTCCTTTAGACTCCGTGCCAGCCGCGTCCCGCCCTCCCACAGCTTCCGCTCGTCATATTTCCTTTTGAGCCTTTGAAAATCGGCGCGGCAGGACTTCAGGTCCTTCTTCAGCTGCGCAATTTTGGCGGTCGCCTCGCTTGCCATCGTAACATGCCTTCTTGCCTATGGCTTCTTCTCGCCCGCAGGCAATGCGGCCTTGCCGCCATCGGTAAGGCTGAACCTCTTCTCGTGGTCCTCCTCCATTTTCTTTACGATCAGGTTGTCTGCGCCCAATTCGCTGGCGAGCATGCTGCATACGCTGTTGTTGAATTGCTTTATCTCCTCAATCCTTCCGTGTAGCGTGTGCTCCCTCTGCATCTCAGCAAACCTAAGCATTGCGCTGCTAACCTTCACTGCATCTTCGAGCGTCTCCTTGACCACTGCGTCCGCATCCTTTGTGGCAATCATGGATGTGCCGAGCACCTGCGCTGCCTCCTGTGCCATCCTCAAAGTCGGCGCAAGCACGTCAAACCTCAAATGCTCCCTCTGCACAATCCCCAGCTGTGATGCGGATGCTGCTGTAAGCGCCATGATTACGTTGTTTGCGGTCCTCAGCTCCTGCGCCGTGTTCCCAAGGTGCGCCATCCACGCGCTCCTCTCCTTTTCCTCCTGCCCCATGCTCTGCAAAACCTGAGTTACGAAATTGAATATTGGTATTGGGCCGTCCTTGGTGTTGATTGAGCCCTCGCTGGTGCCGAGCTGCTTTGCAAACGTCCTCTGGAATTCCTCAACCGTCCATCCTTCTTTTTCCGCGGTGCTGACGAGCTCGAGCAGCGCGTCAACGGTCTCGTTGTTCTTCTGGGCAACGGTTGCGAAACCCTTCATCGCCTCCTGCAGCCCTTCAGATGATTTCTTCAGGTCGGCAAGCGTCTGCTCAGGCTGCATCTTGAGTATCCTTCTCATGAAGCTCTGCATCCCGAGTGCCTTGGGGACCATCCTCACAATCCCCATGCGCTTTCCCTGCCTTGAAATTGCCTTCGAGGCGGCATCCTTTGCCTGCTTGAAGGCCCTTATCCTATTTTGATAATCAGCTTCAACAACTGTCCCGTTTTGCGTAGGTATCATGATTTCGGTTTTCTTTCCGTTTGCCATAATTGCTCACCGGGTAAATCACGGGAAACCACCTTATAAAAACCTTTTGATTTTATTTTTCGGCTCCATTATCAGATTTTCCGCCTTACAGAAACGTTTTTATAATCATTCGAAAGCCAATGATAATATGGCCGTACAGGACCGTAAAGTTGGGAAGCCAGTGGCAGCGCAGGTTCCGGACTCGTTTGACAAGATAATGCGGCTTAAGTCGCAGATAGAGGACATAGGCCTGCAGAACCCGATAATGGCCATCTCCAAGGTCCTGATGTCCCAGGATATCTCCTTGAAGGACGCGCAGAACATTTCCGCCAATTCCGGCAAGTACACAAGAAAGCAGATTGCCGAGCTTGCAAAGTTCATCGGCCACCGCCTCGACCTGCACGGCGTGAAGTCTGACGATGACACCAATATTTACAGGACCATCATAGAGGTTGTGGGCGAGCGCTATTTTATGGGCCGCACGGTGAAGAAGCTTAATGCAAAACTCTACCGTGCCATCTATGAGTACAACAAGAGAGCATCCGATGAGAAGGAGCAGCGCATAGCTAAACTTAATGCCGAGGTTGAGAAGGAGCGCATAGAAGCCTCTGCAAAGGCTACAGAACTTAGCACAAAAATCAAGGAGGCAGAGATAAAGTTTAAGGCGGATGAGTCGGCGCTAAAAACCGCCCACGCTGGACGACTCGCTGAGATGGAGCACGAGCTAAAGAAAGCCTCAGTGGAGAAGGAGGCCGCCCTGAAAGATGAGATTGCGAGGATGCGCGCAGGGCATGATGCGGAACTCTCGCGGCTTAGGGTGGGGCAGGAAGCCGAGCTCAAGAAGATAGGCGAGACCGCGCGTGCGGATTTCACAAAGGCGCTAACCGATGCGGCCAGGGACCCGGCGCGCACGGAAGCCGCAATGAAGATGCTCGAGACGCTCACAAAGCGCAATGTCTCCCCAACGGAGAAGCGCAAGCTCAGCAATGAGCTGCTCAAGGTTGTTTCGCAGGAAAAGGTTGACATCAGCGAAATCTCGGACCTGATTGAGAGCGGCGCGGATGTGAATTTCAAAGACGAAAAGGGAAATGCGCTCGGCAATTACCTTTTGCAGATTCATGATTCTAAAAAACCCTCCCCTGCCGAGACGCGGGATGCAATTGTCTCCCTGCTCATATCGAAGGGCTCGGACGTGAATGTCCCCGGCGGCAGGCCCGGGCAAAATACCGAAGGAATGACTCCGCTGCTTCTCAGCGCAAACATAGAGCTTGAATCCACAGTGGAAATTCTCCTGAAAGCAGGGGCAAACCCAAATTATCGAAAGGATGAGAAGCAGTTGACGCCTCTCATGATGGCGGCATTTGCAGGCAACATTAGGGGCGTTGCGCTCATGCTCAGGTCGGGCGCCGACCCGCGCATTAAGGACGCCCAGGGAGAGACCGCATCGGATATCGCAAAGAAGAAGGGCCATGGGAGAATCCAGGACATGCTCAAGGTGATCGTGGATAATTATAAAGAGAAGAAAATCAACACTCCCTCTCAGAAACAGCTTAAGGAAGCGGTGCGGCATGCCGTCTCAACAGCGTTCTTCAATGCGGTGCTTGCGGATAATGTGGGCGAAGCAAGGCTGCTCGCGGAGTTTGATATAAAAACGCTTCAAATCATCAGCAATAAAAGGACCGCACTTATGGATGCGGTGCTGAAAAATAACATTGAGATGGCAAAGGTCGTTCTTAGCGTGCCGGACAACGTAGATTCCATAAACCTTTGGGACAGGGAAGGCCTTACGGCGCTGATGCTTGCAACCCAGAGCGGCTATGTGGAGATGGCATCGCTGCTGATAGGCGCCGGGGCGGGCGTGGACAGGTCCGCGTTCACCGATAATCAGGAGACCGCGCTAATGTTTGCGGTCAACTATCACCGTAAGGAAATGATAAGCCTGCTCCTGAAGCATGGTGCCAAAGTTAATGAAAAATCAAAGGACGGCCGCACCGCACTGTTTTATGCCTGTGCAAACGGTAAAGAAGAGTTTATGGAAGTGCTCATCAAGGCCGGCGCGGATTTGAATGTCCAGTACGGGTGCGAGGACGGCCAAACCCTGCTGATGTATGCGGTGCTGAACGGGCACATGGACGCCGCCAACATTCTCATTAAGGCGGGCGCAGATGTGAACAGGGGAAATAAGAATGGCGTGACGCCACTAATGTCCTCAGCATGGAATGGTTTGGATAATTATGCAAAGATGCTCATCGACGCGAAAGCAGATGTGAACGCCAAGAGCAGGGACGGTGCCACTGCACTCATCTATGCTGCCTGGGGCAAGCATTCATCACCGGTAAAGATGCTGATTGATGCGAAGGCAAATATTAATGAAAAGACAAACGCGGGCTGGACCGCACTAACCTTCGCGGTAAGTGAGGGCGATGTTGAATCCGCGAAGCTGCTTATCAATGCAGACGCGAAGGTAGGGGTGTTAGATTTGAAGCAGCCAAAATCCTCGATCCTGTGGGAGCTTGCAGGCAATAATCCTGCCCTGCTCTACCTGCTGACTGGCAAGACTGTGGACATAAACAAGAAAGACAGCGATGGCTGCACGCCCCTGATGAAGGCGGCGGATAAGGGCGATGTCGAACAGGTAAAGATGCTTCTTAAGCTCAAGGCCAAATTGGATGAGAGGAATTGGACGCGCGATGAGACCGCCCTTTTCTCGGCCGCCGAAAATAACAACACGGAAATAGTCAAGCTTCTTGTTCAGGCAGGCGCTAACCCGAACCTGGGGCGCGAGCTCCGGGGCCGCACGGTTATGGGGCATGTGAGTGACCAGTTATCGCCGCTAATGCTTACCTGCAAGCACGGCAACCTTGAGATGGCAGAGCTTCTTGTGAAAGCGGGCGCGGAGATTAACGCAAAGGACAGTGCTGGCTGGCCGCCGCTCTTTTATGCTGCCAGGAGCAATTCCCCCAAAATAATCAGGATGCTTGTTGCGGCAGGTGCGGATATAACTGTAAAGGATGAATTTGGGATTACAGATTTTTCCTCGTTAAAGACCTTTACGAAGTTTTTATTTCCGCAGCCAAAGAATGCCTATGACCATGCCTTGGAGCTCGGAAACAAGGAGGCGGCGGAAGTGCTGCTTGAGCTTTCTTCAAAGCCTCCGCAGAAGAAATAGCGAAACACTATCTTACTTTTGCCCACATCATATCATCGAGATATTTCCCATTCTTGCACTTATTTTTTCTCAGGATGCCTTCTAGCTTGTACCCCGCTTTTTCAAGAACCCGTGCCGACGCCTTGTTGAACGTCCTGCACATGCCAACCATCCTTTTCAATCGGTATTTCTTGAACGCATAATTCGTGATTAGAAGGGTTGCTTTCGTGGCAAGGCCATTGCCCCTGTATTTTGGATGGATGCAATACCCAATTCCTCCGCGATGCTTGAAATGCTCCTTGTTCAGGTCATCAACGCACACATAACCCGCGAATTCGCCGCCAACCTCAATGGCAAGATATTCATCGTGAGGCTCGGCTTTATTGTACTCCGCAATCATTTTCCTGATTTTCTTTTTTGCCTCGCCAAGATTTTTTGTGGTGTCCATGAACCCGTGTTTTGTCGCCCCATCATTTAGGCATTCAAAATATGCTTTGGAGTCGGACATCCTGAAATGCCTAAGCATGAACTCCTTTGATTTGGGGATTGCCACCATGATATACCTCTGGAATAGTAACATTTATATTTGGGGCTTTGTTAAATATTACCATGGAGCTACAGAAGTCAAAAGCTGTTGCTAGAGATAGCCTTCTCATCCGTAATACTGTTAAAGCTAAACGTGAATTCCTGAAAATGAAAGCCGATAATGATGGGCCCAATGCAGGCCCCATTAGATTGCAGCCATTTGTGAGCGATATCCCATTCGGAATTACAATCGACGGCAAGATTGTCCCGATGATACGCTGGCCTCCTGAGGTCAACCCAAATGCGATGGATGTCCCTCCAATGAGCCCTCTTATTATAGAAGAGGAGAAAAGGCGGGATACTGCGATAATAGACAAGCGTGAGCGGCCAACAATATCTGATGAAAGAATAATCTGGTAAATTGATAGAGAGTAGATTTCTGGTTTTAGAAAAGAGAAAGAGAAAAGAAAGAAATTAGATTAGGCCCAGTGAGTACACCAGGAGCGCGCCTGCGAACACCAATGAAACCGTGTTCAGCACCTTAATGAGCGCGTTCAATGCGGGGCCCGCCGTATCCTTCAGCGGGTCGCCCACCGTGTCTCCCACAACTGCCGCCTTGTGCGTGTCGCTGCCTTTTCCTCCCAGGTTGCCCGCCTCGATATACTTCTTGGCGTTATCCCAGGCCGCACCAGAATTACACATGAACAGCGCCATCAGGAAACCGCATGCGATTGCGCCCGCAAGAAGCCCTGCAAGCGCTGCAGCGCCGAACAGGTAGCCGACAACCAAAGGCGTGAACACCGCAATCACTCCAGGAAGCGCAAGCTCCTTGAGCGCCGTCGCGGTGCTGATGTCAACGCACTTTGCGTAATCAGCTTTTCCCTTTCCGGACATGAGGCCCTTAATCTCCCTGAATTGCCTCCTCACTTCCTGCACGATTTCAAATGCAGCCTTTCCGACCGCAAGCATAAGCAGGCTTGAGAAGATGAACGGGAGCAGTGCGCCTATAAACAGGCCGACAACCACCGGTGTCGAGAGCAAATCAACGGATGCCAATTTACTCTCCGTAGCAAACACGGCGAACAGTGCAAGCGCACCGAGCGCAGCGCCTCCAATCGCAAACCCTTTTGTGGTCGCCTTGGTGGTGTTCCCGACCGCATCAAGCTCATCGGTAACCTTTCTCACCTTCTCGGGCAATCCGGACATCTCCGCAATGCCTCCCGCATTATCGGTGATGGGGCCGTAGGAGTCAACTGCAATCACAAACCCGCTCATTGAGAGCATGGCGGCAGCCGCAAGCGCGATTCCGAACACTCCTCCGAGCTTGAATGAGATTATTATCGCCGCAATGATAAGCAGCGCGGGCAATAGCGTGGATTCCATGCCGACTGCCAATCCGGTAATCAGGTTGGTTCCCGCACCGGTCTTTGCCGCCTCTGCAACCCTTCTGACTGGGCCGAACTGCGTTCCCGTGTAATACTCTGTTATGAGGAACAGCATGAACGTCGCGATTGCACCAACCGCAACCACATAGAAGTAGTTGGTGAATCCGCCCATGTACAATAGTGTGCCTATAAGCAGCACAGCCGCGGTTATGAACAGGCCGACGTAGAACGAGAACATGATGTTCTTCGTCCAGAGCCTTACGAACAGTGAGCCGATTATGCTTGCTAGCACGCCCAGCGCTGCGATGCCGAGAGGCAGGGCGATCAGGTTTGCAAGGCTTCCGAGAAGCATTGCCGCAATCACCGTGACAACGAATGATTCAAAGACGTCCGCAGCCATTCCTGCGCAGTCGCCCACATTGTCGCCCACGTTATCCGCAATTACGGCTGGGTTCCTCGGGTCGTCCTCGGGTATTCCCTTCTCGATCTTTCCCACGAGGTCCGCGCCCACATCGGCGGCCTTGGTGAAGATTCCGCCGCCCACCCTTGCGAACAGGGAGATGAGCGATGCGCCGAACCCAAAGCCGATGAGCGGTGCGATGTTGCCGTTGAAGAACAGGTAGAGCGCGCTAAGGCCGATGAGCCCGAGGCCGACCACTGCCATGCCTGTGACCGCGCCGCCCTTGAATGCCATTGAGAGCGCTTCCTTCAATCCCCTGCCGGCAGCTTCTGCAACGCGCACGTTGCTCCTCACCGCGGTCTGCATGCCGATATAGCCTGCAAGCGCGGATGAGAAAACTCCCACAAGGAATGCAATCGCGGTGGACATGTTTACCAGGTAGTATATGGCCACTGCAAGAAGGATCACAATGGGAAGCAGTGTCTTGTACTGCCTCATGAGGTAGGCGTTTGCGCCCTCCTGGATCGCCTTTGCGATGCTTTGCATCTTTTCGTTACCCTTCGATGCCCTCAAAATCTGAAAAACGAGGACTCCAGAGTACAGGATGGCCAACACACCCACAGCCAACGCAAAATAAACTTCGCTGATTCCAAATATCATAGGTAATTACACCCCACTGTTCGCACTTTAAAACAAAGACATTTTTAAACCTTCAATCCAACCGTTATCGTCTGAGTAGTTCCTGTGGGTATGAATGAATAAGTTCTAATTCTGTAATTCTCTCAAATTATATGCCGAGCCATTTCTCATACTCCTTATGGTCACCGATAAAACAGATCCTCTTCACTTTTTCTTTCACAGATATCTTGTATACTATTCTGTATTGGCCAATCCCACACACAAAAAAATCCAATCCCTTTCTCAGGTGTCTGGCAGGCAGTTCACCTTTCAGTTGTTGGATCTTCTTCCATACCCTGTCTTGCATACCCTTATCTAATTGCGCGTAATATTTGTCCCACTCTTCCCCATATTCAAGCGAGTACTGTGGTGCCATAGAATTGACCCCGTCATTTCAATCCATATTTTCGCTTTACTTCTTCTTCGGTAAAGACCTTTCTTTTTCCAGCTTTAAACTCCGCTTCTAGCCTCTGCATCTTTGCAACGGCCAGCTCATCCATTATCTCTTCCTTGGACTTGACAACCTGGTACTCCTTCCCGAGCTCAAGTATGCCCGCCCTTATTGCCTCAGTCTTAGTCTTGAAGAAGCCGGCCTCAACAAGCCTGTTCAATGTCTGCTCAACAGAACCATCCAACCGTATCAACATCTCACCCATTGCATCACCTATGGCATATTGTATATCATTTAGATATATAAGCATATCTATTTGCCAGGTGCGGCTTTAGCGTATAATTCTGAGTGTCATCCGTATTTAAACAAGCAGCAAGTAGTTTTCCAGTATTTTCTTCCTGATAAACTCCTCCCCAGGTAAAAACCCTCTTAATGTGACATTGCCCAAACCCCCGCCTAGCAAAACCATAACTTACTTAATATTAGGTGCGGATATGCCTCTCATGAGGACAGAAAACAGCACAACTGCAGTTCAAATTAGCGCATTAGTCCTTGGCATTTCTATTATCGTAATCATTTTCTCCTTTGGCTGCATCGCACCGCCCCCACCAGCAAGCGGAGGCAACCCGCCCCCAGATTATATCGCATACTGCAGCAGCGATGCGGACTGCATCCCGCAGCCCAGCTGCCACCCGCACTACTGCATAAACAAGAATTACGAAGTCCTCTACCAGCAGCCCCAGGTGTGCACTGCATTATATGATTGCCAGGCCGCCTATTCAAAGGATAATTGCGCGTGCCAAAGCCACGTGTGCATAAACAAGAGGTTATACAACCAAGACCCGGGCTGTATGATACCTGTAGAGGGGCCTTAACCACCTATTGCAGGCATGGCCAGAGGTATGCCCCTTCATTTGTCACCCAAGCAAAAATAGCGGTCCCAAATAAATTCCCAGTGCAATCGCAACCGCTCCCGCCCATATCATCCAGTTCCACGCCAATACTTTGCTGCCGTCCAGTGGGAACACTGGTATGAGGTTGAACAATGCAAGAAGCCCGTTAATGCTATACCCTATTAGTGCAATCTCGCTGATGATTGATTGTGGGCCGAATGTCAATACCGTTATTGGCAGTATCGCTATGAACATGAGCGCAAGCACCATGTTGGTGAATGGGCCCGCAAGTGAAATTATCCCGTTCTGCCTCTTTGTGATGTTCGGGGCATAGATGTATACCGCACCTGGAGCAGCAAGCACGAACCCGAACAGCGAGAATACGAGCGCCATCAATAATCCGAGCGGCCACACCCTGAACGCCGCAGTCGCGCCATACCTCTGCGCAACAACCTTGTGCGACATCTCGTGGAGAATGAATGCCGCGCCAACAGTAACTATCATCACGCCCAGCTGCTTTGCAATCTCTATAACCGGGTATTTGAGCACATTCAGGATGCCCACGTCCGCGATAAAGAGCGCAACTGCAATTGCAATGGTTGCTATTGCTATATCGTTAATCTCAATCAAATCAATGCCAGTCTTTGCCATATGTAAAAACCCTAATTAACCTCAATCATCTGCCCTTCGTCCTTCACCTTGACCTTTGCCCTTGATAACGTGCCCGCATATGACGTAACCTTGCACTTAATCTCCTTCCCCTGTTCAGTGAGCACTTTAATCTCCTGCCCCTGCCTTCCGTCCTCAATCGCCTCACCGTGCAGCCTTCCGAAAGGCATCACATCGCTGAAAATCGTGACCGAGTCGCCCTTCTTGATTCCCCGCGCGTGGGGGTACCAGAACGGCGAGAGCAGCGTAATGCCGAGCGCCAGCGCAAGCAGCTTGAGCAGGAGCATCAAATCCCCGCCGGGCCACACCGCAAAGACTACCAGTGCCGCCGCAAATGAAACAAGGAAAGTTCCGATGAAAACCCTAAAGTTGAAGTTCATTTATTTTTCACCATTTGTGCATTTCTTCCCATCACCGATGCCTATCTATATATCACATTCTCCATCTCTTTGAACTTCTGTATCCTTCCCACATCCGTCTTGGTTGCAGTGGGCTTTATGTTCAGCAGTGCTTTCTGGAAATCATCCATCTTCATCTTGTCATCAACCCTGTTCTCCCTGATGAGCACCATTCCAGTTTCCCTGCAGACGCTCTCGATGTCCGCGCCCGTGTATCCCTCGGTCATTGCCGCCAGTTCCTTGAGGTTGATATTCTTCGCGAGCGGCATGTTCTTTGTGTGCACCTTGAATATGGTCTCCCTGGTCTTCTCATCGGGTATGTCAATGCTCACAATGTAGTCGAACCTGCCCGCGCGCACAAGTGCCGGGTCAAGTATGTCAGGCCTGTTGGTGGCTGCAACGACAACCAATCCTTTTGTGTTTGTCATGCCGTCCATCTCCGTGAGGATGGTGTTCACGACGCGCTCCATTACCTTGGAACCCTCGTCATTCCCCCTGGCAGGCGCAACCGCATCAATCTCATCAATGAAGATTATGCAGGGCGATGCCAGCTTGGCCTTCCTGAATATTTCACGAACTATCTTCTCGCTCTCGCCCACCCATTTGCTCAGCACTTCAGGCCCCTTGATTGAGATGAAGTTGGCCTGGCTCTCAGTGGCAACCGCTTTTGCGAGCATTGTCTTTCCGGTTCCCGGCGGGCCCACCAATAATATTCCCTTTGTCGCCCTGATCCCAACCTTCTCAAAGTATTCCGGATGCTTGAGCGGGAGCTCAACGCCCTCCTTGAGGATCCTCTTTGCGTTCTCCAGCCCACCAATGTCGTCCCACTTAACGTTAGGCACTTCCGTGAAAATCTCCCTCAATGCGGAAGGCAGGATCTCCTTCATCGCCTCGGAGAAATCATCCTGCGTAACCTCAATCTTCTCGAGCATTTCGGGCGGGATTACGCCTTCCATGTCCATTTCAGGTAGCATTCTCCTCAATGCCCTCATTGCGGCCTCCTTGCTCAATGAGGAGATGTCCGCGCCAGTATATCCGTAAGTAATGTCGGCCAGTTTCTTCAAGTCGACGCTTTTTTCCAGAGGCATGTGCCTCGCGTGGATTTCAAGAATCTCCTCCCTTGCATTCCTGTCAGGCACGCCAATCTCAATCTCCCTGTCGAACCTTCCCGGCCTTCTCAATGCCTGGTCGATTGAGTTCTGCCTATTGGTCGCGCCAATCACTATCACCTGGCCCCTGCTTGCAAGGCCGTCCATGAGCGTGAGCAGCTGGCTTACCATTCTCCTCTCGACCTCGCCCGTGGCCTCTTCCCTCTTGGGCGCAATTGCATCCAGCTCATCCATGAAGATAATGCTCGGGCCGTTCTCCTCCGCTTCCTTGAACAGCTTCCTCAATCTTTCCTCGCTCTCCCCGACGTATTTGCTCACCAACTCGGGGCCGCCAACATAGTAGAAGTTCGCCTCGCTCTCCGATGCGACCGCTTTTGCCAATAATGTCTTACCGGTTCCCGGCGCGCCGTACATCAGCACTCCCTTTGGCGGGTCAACCCCCAATCTCTGGAACAATTCCGGATGCCTCAGCGGCAGCTCTACCATCTCCCTGATTTTTCGTATCTCTTCCTTCAGCCCGCCGATATCCTCGTAAGAAATTGTCGGGATTCTTCCCATATCCTTGGTCGGCTCGTTCTTCAATGCCAGGTCGGTATCATTTCCTATCAGGACTATTCCCGTCGGGAACGTCTGCGTAACTACTAACGGGTAGGGGGTTCCGAACACCGCTATGTAAATCACGTCTCCCCTTATGAGCGCCCTTCCAACCAGCCTTCTCTGCAGTATCTTGTCAAATCCGGTGGGGAACTGCATCGGCTGCTTGGGCGTTAATGTAATCTTCTTCGCTTCCTTCACGTCGGTCTTCTTCAGTGTTATCTTATCGCCGATGGCGACCCCGGCATTCTGCCTCAGGTACCCGTCCATCCTGATTATGCCATATCCCTCGTCGCGGGGGTGGGCCTGCCACACGATTGCGGCTGTGCTCCTCTTTCCCTTGAGCTCAACCACATCTCCCGTGGTGACATCAAGCTCTTTCCTTGCAGCGCTGTCAATCCTCACAATGCCCCTGCCGACGTCATGCTGTAATGCTTCAGCAACCTTGAGTTCAAAATCTTTAGTCGTCACAAAATTCACCCTTTCGCTTCTTCCTACTATAGCCCTCAAATATTAAAAATGCTAATTATTATAAGCAATAAGGGTCATCGTCGAATAAATAGTTTTTCAAAAAACGCAACCTTTTTTAAAATGAGCCCGGCCCTACAATAGAATGGTGTCCGCATGACGAAAGGAAAATGCGAAGATATTGCTGTTTACGAAGAACTCCGCTCCACTTTGAGGCAGGAGGATTTGGTGCTTTACGATACGGTCTCTCTCGGCGTGTTTACCGAGGCCTATCGTGCGCTAAAGAAGGCCTTGCACGACGAGAGCATGAACGTCACTGCAGCCAATGCTGATGAGTTCGCGGACAGGGCGATGTACCTGCACGACGCGCTCAAGGATTACGAGAGGCTTCTTTTCACGCTTGACTCGGGCATCCAGCCCAACATCTCCAAGTTCGTCGACCTGGAGAACGACGATGTGCTTGACAATGCGTTCTCGAATTTCCTGAAGACCAACCTCACGTTCACGCAGAAGGAGCTTATGGCCTACTTTGACGAGCGCTACTCGGAGAAGACGCTGCTCAAGTACGTGGGCAACGTGCCCATCTACAAGAAGAGGATGCTCTTCGACAAGAAGGACATCGAGTCCCGCCTTGAAGGCCTCATCGGCGACGGCGTGGTGCTTGACATGCGCGCAAGTGAGCTGAAGGGCAAGAAGGGCGGCAAGGAAAAGTTCATCTCAATGCCGGCGGTCTATGCGGTGTTCACGGGCCCATGGAACCCGCTTGTGGTCTACCCCGAGGTGGAATACATTGCGGCAGAGTCCTCACGCGTGCTCCGCGAGCTCATGATTATGGAGGAGGCCGAGACCAACCAGGCGGGCAAGATGCTCAAGATGCTCTTCAAGGGCGGCGGCGCAGACGGGTTCATACAGAACTTCACGAACATCATGCTCATGTACTACGAGCAGATGAACGAGCCCAAGCCGGACTTCATAATCGAGGCGTCCGACGGCCCGACCATTGCGCTCACATTCCCGAACAGCGCATTCTATGAGTCCGTCACCGTTTAGTTTTCTTAGGCCATCCGGGCCTATTTTTATTTCTTTATTCTAACCTCTCTTCTCTCAGTTTAAATTATTTCACACCGAATTATACACTTGCTACAGCCAATTGATCACGAGCACGTCATCAACAAGTGCCTTGACGAGTTCAACGCGAGCGCGGACGGGGTAGCTGCAAGGCTCGTTTCGGTCGGGAACCACGATTTCGATATCGAGATAATAAGCCAGAATTTGGACAACGTGGTATTCAGCTCGGCGGACGACCTCATGGCCAAGTTCAAGAAGAGCGGCCTGCGCGGCGAGCTGTCCTGGTTCACGAAAACGGACTTTGACAAGATGATGGTGAGGTTCAGGATTTAATGGAAATCGCCCCGGAGTGGAACGAGGGCATTTTTGTTATTCTTAATCATGGGTGTGGCTTATGGACGGCGCGCGTGTAAAGCTCATTGCAATTCTTGATGCATTTGTCGATTCGTCATTAACCGTTGCGCTTCCCCTTTATCTCCTCTCGCTCAGCATCGGCATAAGCGAGATTGGGCTCATCCTCGCGGTGATGCCCGTCATATTCCTTCTTGTGCGCCTCCTGCTCGCAGCCCTTGGCGACCAGATTGGCACGAAAAACATTTTCATCTCCAACGGGATTTTCGGGGCGGCATCCGGCATTATTTATGCGTTTGCATTCACGCCCGCAATGTTCTCGCTCGGAAAGATATTTGAGGGATTCCGCGCATCAGCGTTCTGGGCGGTGGGGCGCACCGATATTTTCTCGCACGGCTCACGCGATGGCAAGCAGGCGCGCGAATCCGCATCAATGGTGAGCCTGCGAATCCTGTCCGTATCATTTGCAAAGCTTGTCACTGGCGCGCTCATCGTCTACCTCTCATTCCACAACACGTTCCTTGCAATAGCCGCCCTCGGGATCATCATCACGATTATCGCATTGACTTTTCCTGCAAAGGTTAACCAGCAGGTTTCACCGCGCAGGCTTATTTCAGTAATAACGCAGAAGCGCGGCCTGGAGTTCTGGCTGCCCGCAATCCCGCTCGCATTCAACGCATTCGGCGCGATTGCGATTGTTGCGTTCGGCCTTCCCATTTTCATGAGCAGCAGCCTGCATATGGGCTATGAGCTCATCGGCCTTCTCCTTGCGGTTTTCTTCCTCATAGAGGCGCTCACAAACTATCTCGTCACAAGGTTCAGGCTTCCCTACCGCTACATATTTTTCCTCTCAATAATCTTCTGCGGCCTGCCCGGAATCGTGCTCTGGGTGCCCCAGCTTTTTATCCCCGCGCTCCTGTTGCACGCCGTGGGCTGGGGGCTGCTTGATGCCGCCTATGAGTATGTGCTTGCCCATGCGGTCAGAAACAGCAAGAGCATCTCAACGGATATTGCGCTTCTCATGGTGCCCTGCAGGATTGCCGAGTTCCTTGCATTCATTGCAGGCGGGTTCATAATATCCTACTTCGGCTATGCGCCCCTTTTCATACTGGGCGCATCGGCGCTTGCGCTCTCCAGCATAATCCCCATGCGCATGATAAAAGACGGCGTGAAATAACCAATGCCTGCCTAGAGGCCGTATTTATTGCCGAACGCCTCTATTGCGTTGATTGCCTTTTGTGCAACTTTTTCAATCGCATCTTCCGATTGCACTAGCCTTGCAGCTTCTTGAGTGCCTTCATCGCGGCATTTCTCTTCTCGTAAGGCACAAGCAGGTGATCGTGGTAATATGCGGAGAAAGCGTTCACGCTGATTTCCTCTTTTGCAAGCGCCCCGCTAATCTTCGCGAGGAATCCCACTGCCATCAAATCGGAATTTACGCTTAAAGTGATTAATGCAAACGGCCCGGCAACCTTTTCTTCCGTCGCCTGCTCGATGATTTGCAGAAGCGGCTCGGTGAAAACCACGGTGAGCCCCTCCTCCTCCAGATAAACGCACACGATGTATTGCATATAGCCGGCGAGGCCGAACAATTGCGACTTATCCACAGCTGCAATGTAATATTTCTCCTCTTGAAGCGTGGGCTTCATCTTTTTCAGGAGTTCTTTCAGGTTGGATATTGTTGCCATGTTCAATGCCCCATTGCACTTCTTCACTCGCCATGCGGTGCCATACCCTCTCGCCTAAAGCAGCCTTGAATTCTTCTTCCCAATCACGTACATGTCCTCGTATCTCAATCCTTTCGCAAAATACTGCCCAGGCTCAATGGTAATAACAGAATTCTCTTTCAATACATCCTTCGATTTTGCATAGATGTGCGGGAACTCATGCACTTCCAATCCAATGCCGTGCCCGATCCCGTGCGGGAACTCCTTCAGCCCGTTCCTTTTCATTATCTTATCAACATCAGAAACGAAATCCCTGATTTTCTTTCCTGCAACTGCTGCATCCGCAACCTCTGCAGATGCGTGCCTGAGATTCTCATACGCCCCCTTCATCTCACCTAAATCGCCGATGCATCTCGTCATGTCTGAATTGTAATATGCCTGCCTAATCCCCATGTCAATGAGCACGTAATCGCTAATCTTCTCATTTCCTTTTGTAGTATAGTGCGGGAACCTCGCATTCCTGGAGTTTGCAACGATGGTTTCGAACGCCTCGGTGCATCCAAGCTCAGCCATTCCCATAAGCACCTGCCTGCGCATCTCTCCCTCTCCTTTCCCTTTCACTCCGCTCCCTGCAATCCCATCAAGGATATTAGCCGTCCCCAGCTTGGCCTTGCGCATAATCGCAATCTCCGAAGCGTCCTTCACTTCCCTCGCGCTCAGCAGCTCCTTAGCAACCGGCTTCATTCCCTTGGAGTGCAATCTCCTGTAGGCCCCATAATTGATATGCCCCACATCCATGGCGCATTTTTTCCCGCATGCTTTAATGAGCGTTTCCTTTGCGGTCTTATTCTTATCGAAAATCACAACCTCGGCAATCTTGGAGTAAGTGTCCCTGGCCAATACCTCGTTCAGCTGGTTCGATACGATTGTAATCCCGCCGTCCCTGTGCAGCACCGCGACGGAATGGTCGATATCCATCCCGGCAAAATAGAAGAAGTTGGGCGAGTAAACTCCCCACCTGGGAATGATCACTGTTGAATCTAGCGCATCAACAATCCTTTTTGCCCGTTTCCTAATCAGCGCAGAATCAATTTTCATTGCCCAGCTACCCTTGTCGCTTCGGTAGCCAGCATCGGCTTGTTTAGCTGCAGGCTTACAACCTGTGACATGCCGTGCACTTTGCTCACGCCCATCACCGCATCTGCCGATGAGAGCGTGACGTCATTGTGCGACACGACTATGAACTGCGTCCTCTGCGATAGCTTCTTCACAAGCTCCGAAACGAGCTTGCTCCTAATCTTGTCCAATGCGGACTCAATCTCGTCAAGTATGTAGAATGCCGAAGGATGATACATGTGTATGGAGAACACAAGCAAAATCGCCATGATGGATTTCTCACCGCCCGAAAGGCTCTCAAGCCTTTCCTGCCTGCCGTCCTCGCGGATAACCTTGACATCAAGCCCGCCCTCGAACGGGTCCTTTGAATCCTGCAGCTGCAGGTGCGCCTTGCCCGCTGCGAACGTCTGTGAAAACAATTGCTGGAAATTCAGGTTGACCTTCTCGAACGCCTCCATGAATACGATTATCTTCCTCTTCTCGACCTCGCCTATCATCAGTATTACCGCGTCCCTTTCCTTCTCGAGCAGGTCGAGCTTCTCGCCCATATCGTCCGCCTCCTTCTTCCTCTCATCATACATTGCGGGCGCGTTCAGGTTCACATTCCCGATAATCATGAGTGACGCTTCCTTCTCCTTCAATTCGCCCTTCATCTTGTTCAGGCTCCCTTCAATGAGCTCAAACTGCTCATCAGTGGCTTCGGATTTAAGGTCCACGAGCCTCTGCTCAAGCACCGCTTTCCTGGTCTCGGTCTTCCCGAGCTCCTGCAGCAGCCTATCCCTGCTGCCGAACACCCTTCCCTTCTCTTCCGCAAGCTTGTCGGCCTCTAACTGCACCGCATCCCTCTTGTGCATGAGGTCCCTCGTCTCCTCGCTCGCCTTCTCCATCTGCTTTTTCTTCTTCTCCATGTCCTTCTCTATGCCGTGCATCCTGTCTTCCAGTGCCTTCGTGTCCGAATCGTTATCTGAAGAGAGGCCCTCAACCTCGCCAATCTGGCCGTTGTGGTCCTCGATAATCTTCTTGAGCATTGTAACTTCCGTGTTGCTTCCCTTGTACTCGGCCTCGAGCATTGCAACCTCGTCCTGCAGCACGCTAATCTTCTCCTCGGTGCCCTCCTCTTTCTTGTAGAGCACGGAATCAATCTCGTTCTTCTTCTGCCTCATTGCGGCCAATTTCTCCTTTGCCCTGGCCGTCTGGCCCATCACTTTCTCAAGCTCGGCCGCGCTCTCCCTCTTTATCCTCTCCTGCTGTGCGCTCTCTTCCTTGAGCGACTTGATTCTCGCCCTGCTTTCCTCGACCTGGCCCGCGCTTTTTACCAATCCCTGCGAATCTATCTGCAATGACTTGATCTGGACCTCGATCTCCGCGCGCTCCCTTCTTATGCGTGTGGACTCGTCCCTGAGCTGGAACAGCGAGCTCACGAAGCCCTCCTTCTCCTCCTGCAATTTGGTGATCCTCTCATCGAGCTCTGCGGCCTTCTTCCTCTCGGCAAGCTTCATCCCCGATACGAAATAGCCGCCCGTGACCGCGCTTGATTTCTCAATCACGTCGCCGTTGAGCGTTACCAACCGCGCCTTTCCAATAAGTCCCACGTCCTTTGCGCTCTCAATATCGGTGACCAGCACCGTATCGCCGAACACGTAGGTCATGGGCCCCACGAACCTGGGGTCATACTCTATGAAATCGATGAGCTTTCCGAGCACTCCTGGATAATTCATCTGCTGCTTCTGCGTGTCAACATTCATCTTGAGCGGGAGGAATGTGGCCCTTCCCATCTTCCTGCTCCTAAGCTGGCTTATCACTTCCTTGCTCGTCTCAACATCATCAACGATGAAATGGTTCAATCTTCCGCCCGCCGATGCCTCAATGGCAACGGCATATTTTGAATCGAAGTTGCAGAGCTCCTGCACCGTGCCGTGGATTCCGCTCACCATTTTCTTTTCCTGCAGCTCCTTCACGAAATTGGTGACATGCTCAGCGTGCGACATCCCGCTGATTGCCCTGTATCTTGAGTATTCCTCCTTGAGCCTGAGCAGCGTCTTATCGGCTTCCGCGCTCTGCTCGTTCATCTTCCTCTCCCTTCCGAAGAGGTCGTCCATCTCCTTTCTCTTCTTCTCAAGCTCCTTTTCCGCCTCCCTAATCGTCCTCTCAATCTCCCTTAATTCCGCGGACACGCCGCTTTCCGCAATATGGCCGAGCTTCTCAAGCTCCTCGTTCTTGGAGGTCAGCCTGATATCGGCCTGCAGTGCCGCGCCCTCGTGCCCCGTCTGTATTTTCTCCTTTGAGTAAATCTCATCTTCCAATTCCTTGATTTCCTCTCCAATCTTCTGCGACTCGTTGACAAGGGTTGAGTCCCTCTTCCTCGCCATGTCCGCCTTTCTCTTCAATTCGGCGAGGTCATTCCTTACCACCTGGAGCCTCTGCTCCTTATCGGAGAGCGCGGTGCCGAATGATGCAATGGTGGACTCGATCTCCATCTTCTTCTGCTGCAGCGCGCCAAGCCTTTTCACAAGCTCGTCCCTGCTCTTCTGCAGGCTCTCCTTCTTCTCGTTTGAAACCGCCAAATCGGTCCTGAGCGCCTCATACTCGTGGTACGCCTTGTTGTTGGTGCTGCACCTGTTAATCTCATCGGACAATTCCCTAATCTGCTGTGATTTCTCCCCTATCCTATTATTAATCTCCGCAATTGAAGCATCAATCTCGCCGATCTTCGCCTTTTTCATCGCGTAATCTTTTGTGACCTCGTCGTATTCCTCGTCAACCTTCCTTATTTCCCAGTAGATTACGCTGTTCTTCAGGTTGGCAACTTCCTTCCTGAGCGCGATGTATTTGAGCGCGATTTCCCTGTCCTTCTCCAATTCCCTGAGGTATCCTTCCTTCTCCCTCAAAACAAGCTTGGTATCGTTAATCCTCTGCTGCACCGTGTCGAGCTCCTTGAGCGCCTCGTTCCTCTTTGAGTCGAACTCCGCAACGCCCGCAATCTCATCGATAATCTTCCTCTTCTCGATCGCGTTCATCTCAATAATCCTCTGCACTTCGCCCTGCCCTATGACATTGTGCGTGCCGTTCTCTATGTTATATTTCTTGAGCATTTCCACGACGCCGCCCCTGGTCGTGTTCTTCCCGTTCAGCCTGTAGCCGCTCTTGCCGTCCCTGGTTATCCTCCTTGCCACCGTGATTTCGCCGTCAGGCGTATTAATGGCCAGATCCACCTCTGCGTGCTCGGAGGCGTGGTTAATCAGGTCCTTGATTGTTTTCGCCCTCAGCGCCGACAGCTTCATCTCGCCGATTGCGAACCTTATTGCGTCACAAACGTTGCTCTTTCCGCTGCCGTTGGGCCCCATGAACGCCTGGAAACCATTGATTAGGTCAACATCTACCTTCTTGAAGGATTTGAAATTCCTGCATTTCAGCCTGCTAATGAAAGCTCCGCTCACGATAGAATTTATCACGCTAATATTTATTAAATATGAGTATTATCAGAAGGATATAAAGGGATTCCTTAAGCTCTTACTCATAAGTCGTTTCCGAACGCCTCTCAATCTTTGCAACGCCAATGGCCTTGCGGTCCCAATATACCTTGTATGCAATCCTGTAGCTCGAAATGCGTATTCGGTACGTATCGGCCTCGCCTTTTATCTTCTTCAGGTCGTATTCGCCCGCGGGCACGGGCCTTATCTCCAATGCTTCAAACAGCTCTTCAACGCGCGAGCGCAAGCTCGGCTTAAGCCGAATTAATTGTTTCTTCGCCCTGTTCGTAAGAAGGACAGAGAACAAGCAGGTCATCTCCTTGCCCTGCGCCACTCTGTTCCCTTTCCCTTCTCAATCTCTTTAAATAATGAGTGCAACTCCTTGCGTTCCGCCTTGCTAACCTCCTCTTCCGGAATTAAAACCTGCCTCAGCTCGTGCAGCTCCTTTTTCATCTGCTTCAATTCCTTGTACAAAAGGCTGATCGTGACGTTTGCCATTTATCTCACTCATTTACATCGCGTTCAAAATTTAAAAGCCTTAGATTACTTCTCAAAGATGTCGTCCGGCTCCATCCTCAGCCACTGGCCGCTCACGTTAATGTATATGGCATCAGTGGGCGAATCGTAAACCGCCATATCCGGCTTTGCCTCATCCAGGGGCAAATCAATCGCAATCCTTATTCTCGCAAGCATCCAGGGGAACTTTTCCCTGAACGGGTTCAGCTCAACTATGGGCGTCCTCTTCTTCTCACGTTTCTCCTTCCTGCACCACTCGATCACTTCCCGGATTTCCTTTCTCGGCGCCATCATTCCACCTAAAGCAGATGCTGCCTGAGCATCCCGTACACGCCCCTCTGCATCTCAAGCGCGCTGTTGAACCCGAGCTCCTTGTGCGCCTGTATTAGCAATGGGTGCGGCGCAAAGTGCGATACGGTTATTGAGTAATTCTCGAACTTGGAGAGTATTGCAGTGCTCCCCTGCACCCTCCCCTTCCCGCCGTAGACTGCGCTTGCGCTTACGGCCGCTGCCGACACGATTGCATTCTCATTATTGTGGTGCTGGAACGAGAACTCCACGTCGTGCCCCTCAATCTTCCTGCTCTTGATTCCCACACCGTCGGCGTGCCCGCTGAATGCAATTGTCATCACCGCATTATTCTCAGTGACCTTCAATTCGTTCTTTTCCAATTTCAGGAGCGCGTAGTGGTCGAGCCTCTCCGCCTCGCCGATCTTCTTCACTGCGGCCTTGCTCAGGAAAAACACGTAATCATCCTTGAACCCGAACGCCCTCATGGAGCCCGATGCCCAATCGAGCCTCATATCCTTCGCATCAATTTTCATGCCCTGGTAATATCTGGTCGGCTTGGGCAATGCAACCCTCGGCTCCAGGTATAATAGGGGCTCAATGCAGGGGAAATCGCCCTGTGAGAACAGCAATGGCTGGCTTATGGCGTTCTCGGTATTCATCAGCCTTTGGACGTCTTCCAGCATATACTTGCTCAGCACGCTAGAATAATTCGAAGTACTTAGCTTTGCGCAAAGTTCACACATATGGGTACCAGCATC
Organism: uncultured Microcaldota archaeon; assembly: GCA_903832205.1. Taxonomy (GTDB): domain Archaea; phylum Micrarchaeota; class Micrarchaeia; order CAILAH01; family CAILAH01; genus CAILAH01. The sequence goes on from CAILAH010000031.1 coordinate 35,245, forward strand.
TAGGATAGGGGGTTTAAAGTTTAAAAAAGTAGGGAGCGGCACACCCATGTGTGTGGGGGGTGTTGTGAGGGCATGCCGTGTAGCCTCCGAGTTTCACGCCACCGTGGAGGTGTTGTGAATATTTACTTCATTATGTAATGCACATTCCTTCCCGCCTGCCTCTTATCGAGGTATCCCAGCGAGAACAGCCTGTGCAGGCGCGAGCTTGCGCCGTTCCTTCCCTTGTAATCGAAGTGCTTCTGCACTTCCCCTGCCGTGACCATTCTCATCTTCTTCACGTACCCGAGCAACTCGGAATCGACCTCACCAAGAAGCGTCTTCTCCTTCTTTCTGGCCTTTCCGAGCTCACTCTCGAGCTTCTCTACCTGCATTTCCAGCTTCTCGATTTTGCTGATTGCGGTCGCAATCAGGCTGTTTGTCCTTTCGCGCTCATCCTTGAGCGAGTACATGAGTTGGGCGATGACGACCGGGTCAGCGAGATCTTTCGAGGAGACTATTTTCTCTTCAACGTTTGCATTCGCTACCGCCGCCTCAAATTTATATTCTTTCGCTGCTAATTCCTTTTGTTCGTCCATCGCTCCAACTCATCAAGACATTATCATGAACGTATCATGATACTGTCATGACACTATCATTATAGCATCAATGTTTATAAATCTATCGTGATGTCCCATGCCGTCTGATAACTCGCACCTCAAGGAAGGCCTCAAGAAGCTCTATAGCCACGTGAGGACGAGGAACATCCGCGGCCTCCGCGACGCCTCGAACGTATTCACGCACGAATTGCTTATTTTCCAGGACCCATTCTATCTCGATTTGGCGCTCGTCTCTCTCGTCCTTGCAAAGATGGTGGAGAAGCCGCGCTTCTGGAGATATGAGCAGTGGAAGGATATCATATTATCAATAGAGGGCGGGCTCAAGCAGGCGGTTTCCCTCGCTGAACGCAATGATTTCAAGGGCATAAGCAGGATTGTCAGGCTGATTCTTGAGAAGCTGAGCAATGTGGAAAAGCAGGACAGGCGCTATGTCGATACGGTGGTGATGTCGGCGCGCATAAAGATTGGCTCGACGCTCTACGGCCAGGGGCTTTCCCTTGGAAAGGCGTCCTCGCTGGCCGGCGCGGAGCGCGATGACGTGCTTCGCTATTCCGGCAGGACGCTCATCTCCGACAGGTTCGGAAAGACATTTTCAATAGGAGAGAGGTTAGGCAATGTCGCAGGAATCTTCAGAAATTAACCGCAACTCAATAGTGTGCGATTCAAGCTCGCTAATCTCACTAGCTGAAAGCTGCCAGCTCGATGCGCTCTCGTTTTTGAAGCAGCACATGTTCGGCGATTTCATCTATCCGCGCACCGTCCGCATAGAATCGATGGAGCGCCCGATGAACATGCGCGAGCATTCGCTGCGCGCGTTCCGCCTCATGGACTATGAGAAAAGCGGCACAATCAAGTTCGTTGAGTACGATGTCACGCAGAAGATGAATGAGCTCATGAACACCGCAAACAACATCTTCTCCGTCTACGGCAAGCCCATCCAGCTGATGGATCCCGGCGAGGCTGCGCAGGTCGCGCTGGCCATGGAGTTCGGGATAAACTGCATACTGATTGATGAGCGCACCACGCGCACATTGATTGAGGCGCCATTCAGGCACAAGGAGCACCTGGAGCGCGAGTTCCGCAAGACCGTCAACACGAACGACAGGCTTCTCGAACGGTTTAACGATCTCACCAGGGATTTGAAGATAATACGAAGCTCTGAAATCATACTTCTCTCCTACAAGTACGGCTATTTCGACCACTACGGCGAGAATAAGGAGAAGGCGCTTGAGGGCGCGCTCTATGGCGTGAAGCTCTGCGGGTGCAGCATCAGCTTTGAGGAGATTGACGAGATCATGCGTGAGTTACATGCCAAGCAGCTCTTCTAAGCCTACCAGTGAACGGGCGGAATCACAATCAACCCTTAGTGGGTTTGCTTCACCCGGCGAGGTAATCGTTTACGTCGACACGCGCGAGGATGCCGCAGTTGTGGAAGCCATTGGGAAGCGCGGCTGCAAAGCCATCATTAGGCAATTGGATGTTGGCGATTATATCGTCTCCGACCGCGCGATCGTTGAGCGCAAGACGCGTGATGATTTCGAAAGCTCCATAATTGACGGACGGCTTTTTGACCAGGCATCGCGCATCACGCAGGCCTACGAAAAGGTTGTCTACATAATAGAGGGGCAGTCTTTTGCGGAAAGGGTGAACCGGAAGGCGCTCATGGCCGCGGTCGCCTCGCTCATGCTCAACAATAACATCTCCATCTTCTTTACGCGGGACCCTTCAGCAAGCGCAGAGCTCATCTGCGCGCTCGCATCCAAGGAGCAGATTGAGTCGAGAAGGACAATACTCATAAAGAAGCCGAAGAAGCACAATGATGAGCAGCTCTCCATCCTCTACATCGCATCGGCTATTCCGCTTATCGGGGAAAAGACGGCAGAAAACCTTCTCCTGCATTTCGGCTCATTGCAAAATCTCTTCGGCGCAACCGAGCAGCAGCTCGCGGAAGTGAAGGGAGTGGGAAAGAAGCGCGCCCGTGAAATCGCAAAGATACTCCGCACAAAATACGTTTCGCGGGATTAATTTTTCCAGCAAATGCAACTGCAGATTCATCGCCGCTCAACTAAGCCTGTCCATCGCAACAACATCAATGCTGCTGACATTTGGGATGCTTTGAAGCTTCTCTTCCAGCGGTGAGCTGCCGTCTTTCTCGTCCGTGTAGAACAGCGCCTTGATTGCCTTTGCGCCGAACGCAAGCTCCTCGGTCCCGATCTGTATGGGCTTGAGCTCCGCCTTTATCTTTGCGATAAGCTCGTCAACCTTTTCCTGCTCTTCAGGGTAAATCCTTATGAGAACTGCAACCTGTGCCATTTTCATTTCACCTTTATGCTATTCTTCAGGGCGTATTATTTATAAAACTCAAAGTCCTGCTTCTCCTCTTCCACGGGGTACCTGGGCGGGTCCGGCCTTTCAAACAGCTTTGCGTAAATGAACCCGAATGCCAATCCGCCCAAATGCGCCGCGCTTGCAATCCCGGAGGACATGTTGAATGTCCCAATGAACTCAATTGCCACCCAAACAAACACGGCCATGCCCATCCTCATGGGCACGAACCACATGTAGATGACCAGCTCCGGCGTCAATACCGCGAGCGCTCCAAGTATTGCATAAATCGCACCGCTCGCTCCCAGTGCGGGCACTGCGGGCGCAATCCCCACCACAATCGTCAGGTAATACAGCACCGAGCCTATGATTCCTCCCGCAAAGAACATCATGAGGAACCTGTTTTGCCCAACCCTGTTCTCGAGTATGGGCCCGAACATCAATAGTGCAAGCATGTTGAAGAAGATGTGCGTCAAATCAGCGTGCAGGAATATGGAAGTAACGAACCTCCACGGCTGGCTCAATGCGACCGTCGGGTTGAATATGAATGCCTCAGTGAATCCCGGGATTGTCTGCAGGAAGAACACGAGGAACATAATCCCTATTAAGTAGAACGTTATCATCGGTCATATTCAAAAACGCAAAACTTAAATTAAGTATCCCACAATAACATACTCACGGGCCGTATAAACCAAGGGTTTATAGGCCCCGCAAGTCAGAAGATTTGCACGGGCCCGTAGCTCAGCCTGGATAGAGCGGCAGCCTTCTAGTCCTTTTTCTTTCCCATTGCCTGCGGGCAAGAGGGTAAAGAAAACCGACACTAAAAGAAAGGGAGGCGCGTCCAGTAATGCGCTTCAGGAAAGGTAAGCTGAGGGTCACGGGTTCAAAGGTCCCTTTTTTGGGAGTTGCAACCTCTGGTTGCAAATTGTGTGCTTCGCACACAACTGCCTAAAAAGCGACACCAAAAAGCGACAGAAAATCCCGTCGGGCCCGTATCTTTTTTTTAAAATCCCACTACTCGTTATTTTTGCCCAGGAAGAGTGCAAGCGCTGCCATCAGCGTGATAAATATCCCGTAAGCCGCAAGGGTGAACAGCGGCACCATTGACGGTGCATTGTAAGTCATGGCAGACTGCATCGCCAGCATTGCCTGTGTAAGCGGCGATGCAATCCCGAAGATGGCAATCTGCGAAGGCATGAATTCGAACGGGAATAGTATGCCGCTCATGAACAGCAGTGGCAGCCCGATTACAAGCGAGCTTAGGAATGCGGTCGATTCGGATTCCGAGAATAGCGCGATAAATATGCCCAACGCGCAGAACACTAGCGTGTTCAGTGAGAGTGCCGCAAGAAGGAACAGGAACACGTTCAAATCCAGCAGGTTGAATGCGCTGTATGCGCCGGAAGAGAGCAGGAGCACCAATATGGATGACGGAAGCATAACGAATGTGTAGCTGATGACCTTGTATGCGATGAACTCAAGCGAATTTGCCTGCGAGAGCTGTATCCTGGCGAACGTGCCGTAGTATTTCTCCCTCACCAGCGATGTCGACGAAAGAAACAATGCAACGAACATCAGCACGAGCGGCAGAAGGCTCGGCAGCAGGAACCCGAAGAACGGCTTTTTGCCGAGCACGTCAAATGATGATAACAGTATGGGCGAGATTACCGACTGGGGCTCGCGTGACGTAATCTCCTTAATCTGCCCGCGGCTCTCAGTGATAATGTCCTCAAGCTCATACGTCTTTGTGATTATCTGGTCCAGCGAAGAATCAATCTCAGCCATCGTCCCAAGCGCGGCCTGCCTGTTTTGCTCGAGCTGTGTGATGAATTTCTTCATGTTCTCCAGCTTTGTGCGCGATTCATTTGAGCTGTTCTTTGCGGATGCGATGTTTGCCTTGAACTCCTGTATTGTGAGGTTTGCGGCGTACAGGTTCACCCTCGCCTCCCTCACTTTCAATATTCTGGATTCAACGGAGCTGTGCGCCGATGAGACGCTTGCGTTAAGCGAATCCACTGAAACGCAGTAAGCCATGAAGATTATATTTGTGCAGTCCATTCCCGCCTTGGATGCGGTGATGAACATATCCGCGGTGGCAAGCGTGTTGTTGATATTGACGAGGTCCGCCTCCGTCTGGTTTAGAGTTACATCATAACCTGCGAAGTCAGACTCGATCTTGGTGAGGTTGCCCTCCGCATCATCAAGTGAGCTGTATGCGGCATTCAGCGTGCCGTTTGCCTCATCAAGCTGCACCTTCACGGAATTAATGTCCATTGAGTTCAGCGAATTTGTGGTCTTCTTCAGGCTGGCCTTCATCTCCAGCGCTTTTTCCCTTGTGCTGTTAGCATCCTCAAGAAGCGTTGCGAGCTTTGCGTCCGCATCGTTGAGCCTGGACCACACCTCAAGTATGAACTGCGTGCCGATTTGCTGCCCGGTCTGCTGCACCGCGGAGTTGACAAATGACTCGAGCGTTGGCGAGACCTGGAACCTTGAATTGTCAAGCAGTATTATTACACGCTGTGTTTCGCCGCTGCGTATCCCCTGCTCAAACCCGGGCGGGATTATCAATGCGGCCGTGAGTTTTCCCGCCTTGACATCATTGTTGAGCGCAACACTGCAGCTCTTCTCTGCGCTGTAATCCTTGAGCTCCGTATTGTTCGCAATCCCTGAGATGAAGAGCATTGATGAGTTGCTCTGGTCCAAATCGCAGTAGCCGAACGCGGTCTTCTTGAGCTCCATTGCGCTCCCGCTGAATACCACGTTCATGATGATGATTACCAATATCGGCACTGCAAGCATTAGGAACAGCGTTCGGCCATCGCGCATAAACTGGCCCCAGTCCTTGCCTATCTCATTTAGCAGGTTCATTGGCAGTGCCCTCCCTAAGTTTTGTTCCCGTCAGCTTCAGGAATACGTCCTCAAGCGACGGTCTTGATATGTTAAGCTCGACCACTTTCTCATCATGCTTTTCAAATATGCGTGAAATCTGCGGTATCTTTGGCGAGATGTCTTCCGATTCTATAACCAGCCCGTGCTCGGTCTGCGTAACAGCTTCAATCCCTTTTATCTTCATTATTTTGTCGGCGAACACCGCATACTTGCCCGGTATCGATATCACTTTTGCGATTTCCCTGCCTGCGTGCTTCTTCAATGCAGCAGGTGTTCCGTCCGCAACGACCTTTCCCGAATTCATCAGCACAATCCTGCTGCAGAGCGCCTCTGCTTCCTCCATGTAATGCGTTGTGAGCAGCAGCGTCGCCTTGTTTTCAAGCGCGATTTCCTGGACGGTGTTCCACATGCTGTTGCGTGCCGCCGGGTCCAAACCCGTTGTCGGCTCGTCCAGAATGATTATCTTTGGGGAGTGCATTAATGCGCATGCAAGGTTGAGCCTCCTGCGCATCCCCCCGCTCAGGCTTGCCGAGGGCACGTTGCGCTTGTCAGCGAGCCCAAGCTTCCCCAGCAGCTCATCCGCCTTCTTTGCCGCCTTCCCCCAGCCGACACCGTACAATGAGCCGAAGTAAAGCAGGTTCTCGAAGCAGGTGAGCAGCGGGTAGACCGCATTCTCCTGCGGGGCCACGCCGATTTTTTTCCTTGATGAGGATGTTGCGTTCTTGCCGAACAGCAGCAGTTCCCCCGATAATGCCTTCTCAGTGCCTGAAACAATATTGATGAATGTGCTTTTGCCAGCGCCGTTTGGCCCGAGCAGGCCTATAATCTCGCCTTCGTGCACCTCTATTGAGAAATCGTCAAGCGCGGTCTTGCCGGAATACTTCTTTGTAAGGCCTTTCGCCTGGATCACTATATCCATACCCTCTAACATCCGCACCATTTTTTATAAATCCTATTTTGCGCCTAATTCATAAGGAAGATGAAAAAGTTCAGCAATGCCGCAACGGTTACCCAGAATAGGTACGGCACCTGCAGCAGCGCCGCAGCCTTGCTTATTCCGAAAAACTTGAATATCATATACGCTATCGAAGCCCACAGCAGCACTATGGTTACCAGCCCGTAAAATGGCGACCTCATCCCGAAGAATACAAATGACCACAGCACGTTCAGGAAGAGCTGCACCCCGAATGCGTAGAGTGCTGCGGTGCGCATCCTGTCCTTGGATGTGTATATGATGTATAATGAGACGCCCATCAGCGCGTAAAGGATGGTCCATACAGGGAAGAACAGCCAGTTGGGCGGCCTGAAGTCCGGCTTTGCAAGCTGCTCATACCAGCCGGCTATGTTTGGGGCCGTGAATACCGAGCCCACAAATCCCGCAAGCTCGCAGATGATTATCGCAATAAGCAGCAATGCGGCCTGATTGGGGCCAAATCCCTGTTGCTTCTCCTTCCGCTGTTGTTTGCCCTTTTTCATATGTAATAGGAATTGCCAATAAAACTTAAATAGGAAATATACAATCACTAAACGCTGGACCTATTGTGTATTTCTAATCAGCCAGTTCTCTTGTAAGCAGGAGCGCCCTGTACAATTAATTGACTATCGGGCTCTTATAGATAGGAAGAATAAGCAGGTTTGCGCTTTCCTTCCTCTCTTGGGTCTGAAAATGCAAAAGGTATTCGCTCTTTGGTTCTTCATTTAGATTGCACAGAAGAAGTTTCATCTCGTCTTTTGGAACCAGCCTGCCGAATATCTTTGACAATTCCTTGCTGGCATCGAGTATTTCAATGCTGACTAATTCATCGTTATTTGTCATGTCAATCAAAAAATGCTCGCCCAATTCTACAGTGAAATCTGACTTTTGATTAGTAATGCTAATGGTAATAATGTCTACCTCTTCGTCATAATCATAGCCGCTAATATCTATTTTCATGGGATCTACCTCTAATTCTCTTTGAGTATTTATATAGACGAGCATCACCTTGCGCCCGCAACTTTTTCTTTTATTTTGCTTGTAGTCACCCAATTCAGGAAAACAAGTTATGTCTACATTTTAGAATAATACATAATTGTGCCCATATGGCACAGTTCTTGTGGAAATCAATTCTGGCAATAATTTCTTATCCTCCCAATGTCCTCCATTTCCTTATCATTCTTATAATAAACCTCCAATATTCTAATTGTGCCTTCGAAGACTTGAAAAACAACCCTGAATTTTTCTTTTGTGTGGAGGGATTTACAATAAACTTTTTTCGCAACATAGACAGTGCCTTTTAATGGTCCAAGGCCTGAAACATGGAATAATCCGTGGTAACGATAAAATTCTTTTTCATCCAGCATTTGTGGAAGTGCTAGTAAGAAACGATTAAAATCTTCTTGGAAGCCCTGTACATGAATTCTTTTTAGATCCTTTTCTACTTCCGGCACTTTCTCAATGAAAAATTCTTGCATCCTAATGCCTCAATTCTTATTTTCAGACACGGAAAATATGGCATTTCTATAGTGCACTAAATCGTAATCAATAATCTCACGATCTGGAGTGGCCTTAACCGGCATATCTTGATTGGAATAGGCGCTTGCCTGTGCCGCAGTCATACCAGATAATCGTCTTATATTACGGTTTAATTCGTTCAGCTCTTCTTTAGACAGAAGTGTGCTGTCAACCTGTTCATTTGGTATACAAAGATGATATCGCACTTGTGTCTTGTCAGCAACAGTTCTATGCGTCTCCTTGATAAGCCCTTTCCTTTTTAGCTGTTCGACGATATTATCAAAATGCGTTGGTGCGGGGCCGTGAGTTATATGGCGATATTTATCACCAGTTATTGGCTTGTTATTCTTCTCGTAGTAGTCAAAATCTGAAAAATAAAGGATCTTGTAAAAGAGGGTTTTGCCAAAGTTTTGTTCATCCTGGGCATTCCCAATTATATGGAGATAGACTTGCTCATCTTTAGATGTCTGCGGCATATGTATAGTATATCTGCTGGCAGGTATATATACTTTTGTCCGGGGCATTTCCAGTATTTCCCGTCGGGCCCTCACGTCTTTCTAATCAGCCAATTCCCTGGTAAGCAGAAGTGCCGCCTCATTCATGTTTTTCGCGGTAGTCAGTGCCCTTCCCGCAATCGGGTGGAATCTCCTGCCTGCCGCTTTTGCGCCCTTGCTTATCGACCCGTCCTGCGTAATAAATCCCGGGGAGAAGAACATCGGGTCCCTAACGCCCCACTCCATAACCAGCTTCTTGTAATGCAATATCCTGTCCGGCTTATTTCCAGGCACTACGAAGTTGTCCACGCCCATCCTTGCAGCAATGATGTACATGAGGTCCGGCGCGGACCTCCTGATGAAACCGCTCAAGGGGAACGGTATGCCCAGCCCCTCAAAAATCCCCGTATAATTCTTTTCCCTGCCTTCGCTGAAATCCCCTTCCAGATATCTGGGGTGCGTCATCTCACCGCCCACAATGACGCCCAGGTTTCTCTCCTGCGCGGCCCTTATCCACTCATACTCCGTCACCGGCCCTGCCTGGGGAAATAGTATGACCGCATCCATTCCCGCCCTGGCCATGCAGTCCATGAATTCCTGGGGGGTTGACTCGTGAATATCCGTGGCTGCTTTCTGGTGGTCATAGATTGCTGGCTTACCGGTTATTTCCTTGACCGCTTTCGTAGCGGTTTTCAATCCGACATCAAGCACGGATACGCCGAGCTTATAGGCGCTGATCTTCTCCACGTCCTTGGTAGCCTCAAAAAGCCGTTTGCACCCGCGAAATGGCACGTCACATGCAGGAATAAGGCCGCTCTCCCTTGTAACTATCTTTTTTTGCGCCATGTAACCACCATCTATTTGGTGAACAATTACATATAAAAACTCTTTGCTCTTTAATGTAAATTACAGTTTTTTAGAGGTATAAATAGGGGGGTGGACCCATGGTTTCGAAGAAAAACGCAGATGAAAATGAACGTAAAATTTCCCAAATTGTTGAATCTATGGATGTGCTGATGGGCGATAACACTATTCCAAAGAACATAAAGAAGGCGGTCAGCGATGCGAAACAGAAGCTGATTACGCCCGGAGACCCTGTTTTTCGTTCGAGCTCGGCTGTTTACACGCTTGAGAACGTGAGCGAGGACATAAACCTGCCGATGCACGCAAGGACGCAGATTTGGAATATCGTGAGCTCGCTGGAGACA
>CAILAH010000032.1 GCA_903832205.1 uncultured Microcaldota archaeon
AGTCTATAACAACAACGTTACAGGAAGTCCATCGGGAGGGACGCTCACATACACGCCCACGGTTCCGGCAACATATTCCCTCATTTCATGGTTCAAGGTCGCCAACCATACCCTTTATTCCCCGCTTCCGATGGTGTTCACCTGGTCAAATAAGACTTCAAGCTGGACCGCTGCGATGAACGAATACCAGACAAACCAGCCGTTCTCGCCATACACAATGTACCTCATCGCAGTCATAATCTCGATACTGGCAGCTGGCTGGGTCAATCAATACATAGACGTTGGGGTGGGAATAGTCGCCATCATGTGCCTGTGGATGTTCTCGTACTTTATAGGCTTTGGCGCGTTATTGATTGCAGGGAACAATATCATCACCCCGTTCACCACAACCACGATAGCATCAGCGGCATGGGGCGCCGCATTGGTAGTGAGGCGGATAATATGAGATTCTTCGCATATGCAATCCTCCTGTTTTCAATCTCGGCGGCATTCTACTTCATGGGATACGAGCCTGGCATATTCGCAATCATGGGCGCAAATCCTCAGGCCGTCCTTCCTTCGGTCAATGGGCTTGACTGCTCGGTGAACACGAATCTTCCGGCATGCGTGGCGCAGTCGGAAAACAATGCAACCCCGGGCTCTCCGAACTATACCCTGATAGGCGAACTGATACTCGTGGTGCTGGCGGCATCAATCTTCTCGGCGCTGGTTGGCGGCTTTGCGGCGGTGTACATCATCCCGCTGGTATTCGTATTCGTGATTTACAACCTAATGATATTGCCGGCAAACTTCGTTTTCGACGCTTCACTTCCTGAAATGATAAGGGTGCCAATCCTGGCGCTCCTGAACATACTATGCGCTGCGGCAGTGGTAAACTTCATAAGAGGCAACATATGAGCTATCTCGAAAGCTGGTTTGCAATGGGCTTTGCGTCCGTGGTAGGCGACCCCTTAGTTGCGGCAATCCTTTTCCTAGCTGTGTTCATCGTCTCGATACTGCTCATAATCCGCAGCACCGATGGCAGGATTGCCTTGATAGTCCCGACATTCATTCTCTCAATGGCATTCGTCCCATGGTTCGGAATACTCATAGGGCTTTTCGCGGGTGTCCTTATATACGAGGCGATAATGCTGATTGTGGGGAGATGAGCATGAACAAAAGACCACCTCCATACCTCTACCAAAAAATGGCGCTTGCGATGCAGGATTACGAACGAGGTCTATCCCAACAAAGGGAAGTAAGGCGCAGGCAGGCGTTCGAGGCGATGTGCAACGCAATCAGGATCCAGAACAACGAGCGAAGGCGGGTGCTGGCGGAGATGGAACAGATGGGCCTTCTTGAGCGCAGGGGCCAGCGCACAATCCGAATCAGGGGTAGGCTTTAAATACTCGCCCATAATTTCTTCTACTCGGAGATGGTAGTAATGGAAAATATGCTTGAGAGAAACGTCGAGACGAAGAAAATGGGCGCGGGAGTCGTAAGCGCAATCATAGCGATTGTGCTTGCCGTGGTCCTCATATTCGGCGCAGCGGTGCCAATCGCTACGCAGATGGTGAGTTCCGCCGCACTTACCGGGACAAACGCAACTGTTGCGGGTGTCGTGGTTACGCTGCTCATCATAGTGCCTGTGGTCCTCATCAGCCAGTTGCTGTAGGTACCCAAGCACGCCCGGCTCTTTGCGGTGGACAGAAGGATGAAGCCGCAACCTTTTTTTTCTGTTTTTTACATACCCTTAAAAACATTGCCGCTGGATACTGAGCATGGCAGACGAGGACATTGAGGAAATCTCTTATTCTAGTCCAAGCACAAAAAAATTCACCGAGGAAAACGAGCGTTTAAAGCGGGTGAACGAGAACGAGCGGACATTGAAGGAAGCCGGCCAGGTGGAATACAAATCATCATCGGAGCTGAAAGAGGAAAGGAAGCCTATTTTTGACAAGCTGAAGGAGAAATACAGCGAGTACAGGCAAACCTCCGAGGAAAAGCACATCAATTCAACAAAGGCGAAGATTGCCGAACTCGAAAGGAAGAGGGATGTCAATCAGCTTGAGCAAAGGAAGGCATCCCTAGAAAGCGAGAACAAGGCACATGGTCAGGAGAAGTGGGAGGCAAGGAAGGAAAAGCTTCGTGGCATCATGAACTTTGGGCAAAGACAGCCGCAGCCAAGATACCAGCGCGCGCCACGTGGGCGGACTCCAAGGCGCATGCAGCCGCAGAGAGACGTTCCCCTGATATTCCAGGGCAACGGGCAGGGCTCAAGCATGCTGATGAGTGGGGGAAACTCGAACTCCGCAAGGCTTCTCTTCGGCAATGAAAGGCGGCAGGCGCAAAATTCAATATTCAGTGGAGGCAAGTCCAATTCGGAAAAG
>CAILAH010000033.1 GCA_903832205.1 uncultured Microcaldota archaeon
GCATCCCGCTCATCTGAATATCCTCTTGTCGCTTTCCTTTGCGTGCCTATAGATGACCGCGTTTGCATTTTCCTTGCGGTCATGCGCCTCCTGGCTCAAGGGGTTGAGCTTTATTGCCTTCTCATACCACTGTATCGCCTGCTGCACGCCCTCAACGCGGGCAACAATGTCGCCCTTGTGCATGTAGAACAATTCCCTATGAGGGTCAATCTCAATCGCCCTGTCAATCTCCTTGAGCGCGCCCTTTGCATCATCGCTGTTCAGTTTTGCAACCGCAAAATCCGCGAATATGCCCGGGTCGTCCTTATTCCTCTTTACAAGGCCCTCAAAAATGCCTATCGCCTTTTCAAACCTGTGGATATCCATGTATGCAAAAGCCAATGTCCTGAACATCTTGTCATTTGCCTTCTTTGATTTCTCGGCCTCTTCGCCAAGCTCAATCGCCTTGTGCGGCAGCCCCATCTTCCTGTAGAGGGCGCATCCAATCTCGTAATAGTCAGCATTCCTCCTTTCGGTGATTTTCTCGAACATGCTCGTGGCAATAAGCAGCGAATCCTCCTTCGCATTTGCCTTGACACCGTCAAGCAGGAAATTATAGGCATCAGATTCCTCCCGCATCCTCACCAGCTTGAGCAGGTTCTTTTTGCGCTCATGTATGCCCCCGTCAACCATGTTCTGGTCCTTTATCTCCTCAAGCCCCTTGAGCGCATCGTCATAATTTCCCAGCGAGGCGTTGACATCAATCAGCGCCTTCACTATTGCCATGTCCTTTGAATCAATGGCCCTGGCCTTCTGCACATCCTCAAGCGCGCCCTTCCTGTCGTCGAGCTTGAACCTTAGCACGCTCCTCTTCATATAATAGTTCTTGTTCTTCGGGTCGCTCTTGACAAGCTCATCCATCACCGTGGCCGCCTTGCCAAACTCGCCCATGTCCGCAAGAATATCGGAAAGAAGGAGCGAGCAATCATGCGCAGAATTCTTCTTCTCAATCTCCTGCTGCAGTATCTTGATTGCCTCGTCGAATTTCCGTTCCGCCCTCAGCTTCCTGGCAATCTCCAGGGGCGTTGTGGGGCCTGCGCCCTGCCCCATCGGCAGGGACGGCCACGCCTGATTGGCAATGGCCACGGCATTCTCCGCCATGGTATCTTTTCCCGCCTGCCCCGTCTTTTCACTCATGTTAAATCACAACACTTACTGGTTTGCGCCAGCCATCGCCTTTTCACAGTCAGCCCTCTGCTGCAAATCCGTAATGGATGCGCAGGGGTTCTGCGTGGCCTGGTTTAGAATCTCCGTCAAGTCACAAATCTTTCCGGAAGGCGTGACGAGCGATGAGCCCACTATCTGTGGTGTACAAACAACTTCATATTTAGCCGCAGTGTCAACCATTGTGCCAAGGTCCGTGTTTACATTATCTGTCTGGCCTGCAGATGTAGTGTCAGTCTTGCTTGAGTCTATTGAAAGCCACTCACAGTCCTTGAACATGGGGCTGCTCTGCATGTCACTTGTGGCCTGCGTGTAAAGTATCTTATCCTTAACAATGGTCACAATCGGTTTTCCCAGGACCAGCGCCTCAACGCGCATGTTTCCCACACCGTCAACGTAGTACGTGGTTGTATCCCCTGTCGTCCTATCCTTAACTGTGCATTTCTGCGCAATTGCGGCATCAAAACCCGCAACGCCAGTGCCTCCAGTCCCACCAGTGCTTCCACCCGTACCGCCGCTTGAGCTTCCGCCTGTTCCTGAAGTGCCCCCAGTGCCGCCCTGGCCTGAAGTTCCAGTGCCTTGCTGCCCGCCCGTGCTTGTGTTTACACCTTGGTTGTTGGAGCCGCCTACACAGCCAAACAGGAGTATGGCTGCAAGGAGAATGCCGATAGCTAGTATTGCACGCATTTCATTACCTCGTTGATTGCCTATTTTAAAGCCGTGTTAAATTAATAAAATATGTTTTCTATAAACCCCTCATGAACATGTTCGACTTGATACCAGGGGGGATTATCAACTTCATCGCTTTTGTCGTGCTCTTTATACCAATCGCCGAGTTCATTTTCAAGGACCGCAAGCTGAACCTTATCGAGCTCGGCCTCATTTCACTCGTGGTTTCAGTGATCACGGTCCCCATGTTCGCCTGGCTGCTCAATTTCGTCATGCCATTCTCAATTGTTCTTGTGGGAATCACCTTTGCAATCCCCCTTCTGATCTCGCTGTTCCTAATAATAGCAAAGAAAATCTCCCTCCAGCCCCATCACACGAACTTTTCACTCGCATCCATCGCGGTGCTTGCATTGTTCCTTCTCTCGTTCTATCTACGCATGCAGTCCCTTTCTGCGTATTTCTACGAATTCGACCCGTATTACTATATGATGATTCCGGAGTTCCTGCTCACGCAAGGGCAGGTTCCCTTGCATGATGATTTGGCATATGCGCTCACACCCATAGGCCACCGCAACTCGCCAGAGCCACAGTATCTTACAGCAGTGTGGTATATGCTATCCTATGGCCCGGGCCATTACGATCGTTATGAGGACTCAATTATCGCAAACATCTACCCGCCACTCTTGGGCGGATTGCTCGTATTCCTGGTCTATTTAATGTTCAAGGACGAGTATTCAAACTTCATCGCGGCTTCTGCCGCATTTGTAATGGCATTTATGCCCATACTATTCACCAAGTTCTTTGCCGGAGTAGCGGAGCAGCTCCCCTGGGGCATTTTTGCCGCCGTTGCAGGGATTGCGTTCATTTACCTTGCGGTGAAATATAAGGAAAATCGCTGGTACTACATACCTGCAGTGATTGGCGTGCTGGGCGCAATGCTAGGCTCAAAGGCAGGCATGATTCCAATCGTTGTTGGCGTAGCATTTATTGCAATCAAGGCGGCACTTGATTTCATTAACGGCCAGAGGGAAAAGGTATATTACGAGCTTCCATTAATTTTGGCCGTTCTGGTTGGAATCTCCAACATGTTATATGGCACATACATGTCACCCTCTGGAAATCCAATTGCATCATTATTTAGCAGTGAAGTCCTAGTCCTGCTTTTCGCAGCGCTTTTCTCATTCTTCGTCTATCATCTTCTTGACTTTGGCAAGAGCCACCTTGATACGCTAAAGAAGCGCGCCTATGCGTTATGCGGCATAGGCCTTCTCTCAGTGATATTCCTAATCACACCGATAGGTGCACCCATACTCCAATATGGAATTGGCCTTGCGGGCGTGGGAGAGCTTGGCGCGTCAAATGCACTAGTGAAAACAGTAGCAGAAGAAACACTGCACGGCGATGATATCTCTTCACGTTTTGGTATCGCGGGAGTTTCTTTTGACGTGAGCAATATTACCTCCAGTTTCATATCCAAGTACGGTTCGCTCACCGCACTCCCAATCGTCTATGTTGTATTGTTTTTCTCGCTCCTATACGGCCTTTTCTACAGGAAGAGCACTCTAATACTTCTGTTAGTGATTTTCATTTACTCACTCTCATTCATCGGCCTGCAGAAGATCAAATATACCCCGCATTTGGGCCTCGTATTAGGCCTTGCAATCTGCGCGATTGCAGGGGAGGCATACTTCGCACAAAAGGAAAAGGGAATTCCAATGTATCTCGGGTTCGGTGCCGGTGCCATCCTCATGCTCATCGCAGCGTTTGCAGTGGTTTCATATGCTGCAGGATTTGTAGGATTTTTCACCAATAGCGGCAGCATATCATTCTATTCGCTCTCAAACCCGATCTATTATGTAGTCTTTGGGGCAGTGCTTGTCGCATCCCTCTACTTCGCATACAACTACTTCAGGGAAAAGAGATGGGACGCGGTGCTCGGCATCTCGGCAATGCTGCTCTTCCTGCCGTTTGCACTCAATAACATTGAGGTAGTCCCATCCGCACTTCAATACAATTCCCTTAATCTCACAGACCATGCTGCTGTAATTGGCATGTGCACAAACACGAGCAGCACGTTCTACGCAAAGAACTTCTACTGCAACGTAATCCCGGACTATTGGTACGATTCCATGGTCTGGATAAAGTCCAACATGGACGACTCCTACCTGTTTTCCTGGTGGGACTATGGCCACTGGACAAACCACTTCGGCAATAAGAAGACGTTCACAAGGAATGACCACCCGTTCGTGAGCCTGGACCTTGAGGTGGCGGACAAGTACGTGGCAAAGAATGAGAGCGTGATGGCATCCTACATGAAATCCCACGATTCAAATTACGCGCTCTTTGACATCGACCTGGTGGGCAAATGGGGCGCGCTCACTTATCTCTCCTGTGTCGGTAATAATGAGACGACTGCAGAAGAAATGCCGTCAGAATCGCAGTGCAGCGCATCCTACCAGTTCGAGCGCATGTGGGTGCCGCAAAAGCCGGCGCTTTCACAGATGTGCGCAATCGGCCAGCAGTACGGCGTCACCGGCTATTCATCATTCGGCACGCGCACCTACTGCACGCAGATAGTGAACAGCCAATACATGGTCATCTTCGACCAGCAGACTGGCAAGCAGATAAATGCCATCCCGATGTCCTCTGGCTCGACGACAATGCAGGGCGCTACCTACACCGAATACATGATGATATACACGAAGGACGGGCTCGCGGATGCGCCCGGCAGGGGATACCAGTCAAACTTCTACAAGGCATTCTTCCTTGGTGAGCTTGACGGCTTCACGCAGGTATATCCCACGGACAAGACCGGATTCGGCGTAATCCCGATCCGCATCTACAAGAGGAATGATTAGCTGTAAAACGGTGTTTTCATGGATTTGATTCAAAAGACAATCTCGGACCTGAAGCTTGACAAGAAGTATGCGGAGCGCCTCGAGCACCCTGAGCGCGTGATAGAGTTCACCTTTCCGCTCAGGCGTGACGATGGCTCCGTGATATTTCTTACGGGCTACCGCTCGCAATACAACTCAGCACTAGGCCCCTACAAGGGCGGGATACGCTATCATCCGGGTGTGAATCGCGAAGAGGTCGTTCTTCTTTCCAAGCTGATGACATTCAAGAACTCGCTCGCGGGGATACCCTACGGCGGCGGCAAGGGCGGCGTCTCATTTGACCCCAACAAAATCAGCAGGGCGGAGATTGAGCGCGTATCACGTGAATACGTGCGTAACCTTTTCCAGCTCATCGGCCCAGACCTGGACATTCCAGCACCAGATGTTAACACCGATGCGGAGATGATGGCCTGGATGGTGGATGAGTATAACCGGCTCGTTTCAAAGTTTGAGTTTGCCACATTCACGGGAAAACCCGTTGAATTCGGCGGGCTGAAGGGCCGTGATGAGGCCACGGGCCGCGGCGCCTATTTTATCATGCTTCGTGGGTTTGCACTGCACAAGGTAGCTAAAACCGCAAAGGTGGCAATCCAGGGATTCGGAAACGTGGGCATGCACCTGGCACGCATTCTCCACGAGAACGGCTACAAGGTGGTCGCGGTGAGCGACTCGAAGGGCGGAATCTACAATGAGAAGGGCCTTGACGTCCCCAAAGTGATGGAGATTAAGAAATCAGGAAAAATCGTGCAGGAATACAAGGATGCAAAGAAGATTAGCAATGAGGAATTGATAGAGTGCGACTGTGATGTCCTGGTTCCCGCAGCGCTTGACAATCAGATTCACAAGGATAATGCATCAAAGGTGAAGGCGAAATACATTTTTGAGGCAGCCAATAACCCAATTACCGCAGAGGCAGACGCACTCCTCGCAAAGATGGGCGTTGAGGTCTTCCCGGACGTGCTCGTTAACGCAGGCGGCGTCTCAGCAAGCTATCTGGAGTGGGTGCAGAACCGCAAGGGCGAGATTTACGATTATGACAAGGTCGTGAAGAAGCTCAAGGAAGTTATGGACCGCGCATTCGACATCACATTTGCGGAAAAGACAAAGCAGAACACCTACAGGGAGGCGGCCTACCGCGCAAGCATAAAACGATTGGCAGCCGCAATGAAGTACCAGTTTTAGCTGAACAAACTGGAAAACGAAATGAAACAAAATTAGTTTCTCTTTTTTCTTAATTTGATTTACTCCAAATCAATCCTTGGCGCAAGGTAGTATGTGAACCCTGCATTTCCCAATGCGTACTTTATCTTAACCGGCGCATTAGTTTTCAGGCCCAATTCAACCTCAACATCCCCATTGGCGCCCTTCACCATGTCCTCAAAGTACTGCACGGGGAACGTCGCCTTGGCGGCGCCCTTCACTTCCATGCTCTTTATGCTCTCATCGCCGTCCTCGAACTCCAGGTCCGCCTCGGCATTGTCGCCCGATGCGCTTATCCTGAGCTTCTTTCCCTTTACCTCAAACGTGATGTGCGAGCTCACCATGGCAATATCCCTGATTGCATCCTTGAACGCGCCTGCCTTCATCAATATATTTACGTCGTGCTCAACCTTTGGCTCCCTTTCGACGCCCGCCCCGACCTCAATCATGGGGACCTTGAAGCTCTTCTTGGATTTCTCCGCCAGGAACTGCACGACCACCTTATTTTCCTCATCGAATATGCTGACCTTGCCGCCCTTTCCGCCCCTTGACAGTATCTTGTTGAAATTATCAAGGTTCAGGCCGACAACCTGCGTGCCCTCAACGGAATATTCGGTGAATGCCTTGTTCGGCATCGTGAATATCACCATCGCAATCTGCGACGGGTCGAGCGCGTGCAGGCTGATGCCCTCCTTCTTGAAGGAGAATGCCCCCTCATCAATCAGGTTGCCCAATGCCTCTATTGCGCCCTTGAATTCGCCAATCTCGTTTACGTCAATCTTAAACATATTCCACACACCTCAATCTTTGGGCCTTGCCCTCACGACCGCCCTGCCGCTCCTCTTCCTTGCGTCCTTTAGTATTCCGTATTTCTCTATGTAGTTGTGCGCCTGGTACACCAGCAGGAATGGCATGATGAACAGCGAATTAACAAGCAGTGTAATCAGCTGGAAATACCCTGGTATTATGACATACGATATAATCGAAGTGGCAAGCATCAGCACGAGGCCGAGCACAAGCCATTTCACGACCCTCAACGGGTATCTCTTGATATGGTCGATGCTCGCCATTATCGCGTGCACCGGCTTCATCTCATCAATCACTATTGCCGGGCCTACATAGAACACCGGGAGATAGATGAGAATTGAAAGGAGGCCTGCCAGCGGATATGGCGCCTGCATCTCCATGAGGAAAATCTGGACCGCATACTGGACCATGAACAGGAATAGCGAAATGAGGAATATCACAAGCGTGTTCCTTGCAATGTTGCCCAATATCTCGGAAGTGAGGTTAATCTGCACCCTCTCCCTCTTCACCGTCAGGTTGACTGCCACAATGCCGAATGACACAAGATAGGTTGACAGCAGCACGGCCAGGCCTATGATTGCATAGCCTGGAATCCCAATCTGCGGTATGCTCAGGAACCTGAGGAACACGCCGCCTATGGCCGTAAACGTGTTGTCACTTACTAGGATCAATATCAAAAGCCCAAGCAGGAACGACACGGAGAATACGGAAAGCATAGCTGTATTCTTCATGTAAGTCTTTATGGCATGCTCAAAAACCATCTCATTACCCCCTATAAATATAACCTAAACGCCGAACCCCAGCTTTTCCCTGAACTCCGGGCTTATCCTTTCCATCGTCCAGGGCGGGTCGAACGTCACCTCGACATCAACATTCTTGACGCCTTTCACGCCTTCAACCGCCCTCTTCACACCGTCGACCAGCATGGGCCCGATGGGGCACATGGGCGTGGTCAGCGTCATCCTAACCTTAACAACGCCCTTATTTATAACTATATCATAAATGAGGCCCAGGTCAACAATATTAATCCCCAGCTCCGGGTCAATAACCGACTTGATTGATTCGCGTATCTTTTCACTTGTTAACCCCTTGCCATCGCTCCCTTTTTGTGGTTTCTTTTTGGCAGCTGGTGGCCTGACCTTTGGCATGGCAAAATTAAGGGCATAAATTTATTATTAACTAAAAACTTGCAAGAAGAAAAGGGAAAAGAAGGTTGCCTTGCTTACTCTCCAACCATTGTCTTATAGAGGTCGTCATATATGGTTTTGAGGACCAACCTAACACGTACTAAAACGGTGCTGCAGGTATAAACTTGTTCATCCACATCGGTTTTTGTCGTGTGTTGTCCAACAGGGCCGATATTGCAGCCAATTCTAGCATACTGATCTATCCCACTTATATCCGCTGCAGGCACAAAAATTCCCTTGTCCCCATAGCCCATTTCAGCAGCCACAATTCCAAAAGTGCAAAGCGACTCATTTCCATATGTACTGCTTGAGAAAAAGTTATGAGAGACACTGAATTTGTGGGTGCCATCAAAATACGTGGTCATGCCTGCGTTTCCATCATTGGAAAAAAATGCTTCTATCACATTATCGCCATCCAGCGGCATTGTGCACAGATGGTTCAGGAATTTCATCTTATCTGAGCTCCCGATTGAATTACACACGTCCACATATCCATCGGGCTTTGTCCATGAATTGTCAACCGCGCCGGTATCAGTCACGCCTCCATCTTTTTCATTGTTTCCTACGTCATTTTTAGTGTTTTCACCAACATCTTTTGTCTCAACCATCGAATCCTGAGGCCCCTGCGTTGTTGCCGCATCGCCGCACGATGCAACTGCGAATATAACGCCCATCCCAATTACAGCAGTACCAACTTTAGCGTACTGTTTTGTGCTAACCCAAATATTCTCACAGGACATTTTGAATTTTTCAAACTTGGTTTTCTTTATGTGCGCACCTGCTTCAAAAGCAGTATCAACCTTTGCGCTTTTGCTAATGCTTTTCATTTAGTATCACCGTACTAACTAACTGCACCATATTTTTTAAACGATTCGATTTACCGTAGTTCGAGATGAATAAATCCAGATTAATTACTTTTCTATCTGCACAGGTGAGAGTACACGCAGCCAATCCATCAGCTCAAAAATCCTTCTGCAGGACAGTTTTTCCCCTTGGGTTCGGGATGACCTCAATATTCCCGCCCTTGAATTTCCTGCCCTTTGCCTTTTTCCCGAGAACCCTGTCAAGCATAATCGCAATGGCCGCAACTTCCGAGTGCGGCTGGCTACCCACTGCCACATTATAATCGGCAAGGTTGTACATTTCGGTGGGCACCTTTGGGCCGCCCACCACAATCAGCATATTGGTTTTTTTCGCTTTTACTGCCAATTCCTTTGCAACAGAATCAATGTCCAA
This sequence comes from uncultured Microcaldota archaeon, assembly GCA_903832205.1. Taxonomy (GTDB): domain Archaea; phylum Micrarchaeota; class Micrarchaeia; order CAILAH01; family CAILAH01; genus CAILAH01. The sequence continues at coordinate 9,200 of CAILAH010000033.1, forward strand.
CCCATACATCGTAAGGTGCACTATTGTTCCTTTCTTGTTCCTCTTCTTCCAGCCCTCAACAAACTCTTCCCAATTTTCAGTAAATTCCGCTTCGAAATCCCCGCCGAATTCCTCGCACACTTTTTTAATCCCCTCAACAATCCCCTCATCCTTTTCCCCGCTAATCACAATCTTATCTGCGCCAAATGCTCTTGATGTTAGCGCAACGTGCGTTGTAATCCTCTGGTCCCTCACAACCCTGTGCCCCAGCCTGAGTATGGTAATCATGTTAAATTATTTTGAGGCGCAATAGATATATATGGGAGCAGTGAAGTTCGAAAAGGCACCGGACATAGAGCTGATGCTTTACCGCGTAATGGACAGGTTCCGCGAGGAGTTTCCGCACATAAATCAGTTCCGCGTAATCTGCCTCCGCTCATCCGGCAGCACCGCAAACGCGTACGCGCGCATCTGGGCAATGCCCAAGGCATGGCAGGTGGCCCTTGACATAAACACATTCTACGTTTTGGAAGTGATTAGCGAGAAATTCGACAGGCTTCCTGAAAGCGAGAAGGAAAAAACCCTACTGCACGAGATTCTGCACATCCCGAAAACATTCAGTGGCGCACTCCTTCCCCACGTTTACGGAAAAGACCAGAGGCACATTGAAGAAAGGGTTGATGACTATTTCTCAAAAAAAGGCAAGGCGCCAATCGAAGAAAAAGAGGAAGACTTTTTACAAGAATAGGTTGCTTAGAATTAGCGCTGCGTCATCCATTTGCTAAGCTTGCTAATTCCCGATGGCTGTTGAGAGCAGCTATTAAGCGCATCCGCGAACTTAATGCCCGCGGCAACTTCACCATAGGTTTTGCTCTCCACACCAACTCCAAAGGTCTTGTCCTCATCTTTTAGCCTAAATGATAAATAGTTCGGATTTTGTAGCGCCCCGACCTCCTTGTCAAACTTTGGTTTCTCTCTTTTCCAGTCCTCGAAGATGCTGTCCGATTTCATGTTCTTCTTCTTTCCCTCGGTGTCTCCCCCTGTTGTGCTGATGAAACTGTCAAAGGTTTTCTCTGTTCCAACCATTGCGGCCTTTGCTATGTTAACTCTATCTTCTGCTTTTTTCAGATCACTCTCACCGGCATTTTTGTTTTGAAGTTCATTATAACTGTCTTTTGCGTCCTCATAAACTTTTCTCACCTCATAGTATTTCTCCTGCACATCTGCAACAACATACTTGCCAACAGTTTTTGTCCTCGCATCATGTATCATGTCTTTTACAGCATTATCAACAGAGCTCGCCTGTGTCTTGAACCCACCATAGTCCCTGTGTGCAGCATCACGGAGGATATCATCGAAGCCTTTTGGTTCACGGCCATATATTGCCTCCGTAAATTGCCCGGTTTTTTCACGTGCTTTACCATAGACCGTTTCCTCTTCCTTTGTAATCGGGATATGAAGTTCGATTTTTTCATTTATTTTCTCAAAGGCGCTTCCTGCCTTTTTGTACTCATCCATTATCTCGGCGACTTTCGCATCAGAAGGCAAATTAAACGTTTTTGCCGCATCTTTTCTCACGCTTTCGTTTGTAAGGAGAATCTCCGGAGGTATCGCTTTAATTGGAACTGTAAGTGCCTCAGGCGGATTAAGCAATTTCATCACTTCGCCCGGATTCTTGTTCCCTTTAATGTACTCATCTGCAACCTGCTGCGGGGTCGCATCTGTTGGTAGGCCCATTGTTCTCTTAATTGCCTCAGTGGCAACGGGGTTCTCTTTAAATGCGGTCGCAATGTTTTTTCCTCCTTGAAGGTCTTCCTTTAACGCGGCTAATGCAGGCATATCTGCTATCTCTGCCCGGGTAATCGTGGGTGGATTAAGCAATCTCTTCACTTCGTCCGGATTCTTGTTTCCTTTTATGTATTCATCCGCCACCTGTTGTGGAGTTGCATCCGCTGGCAGGCCCATAGTTCTCTTAATTGCCTCAGCGGCAACGGGGTTCTCCTTAAATGCGGTCGCAATGCTCTTTGCTTCTGCCCCCGTTTGATAAGGCTCGATGATGAGATCTTTCTTTAGTTTGTATATTGCAGGCAATTCAGCTATGCTGGCCTGTGTATATGCTTTCGCATCAACAACAGAATCAGCACGCATATCATTAAATCTCTCTGCACGCTGTGCGTTTTGGCCAATGCTCGGGTCATAATTAGCACTCTTGGGATCGAATATGGCTTTCACCACCGCATCAATACCGCCCGGGTATGGCAATTCGCGCACAACGCCCATCTCTACTGGAGGTGCGCCTGGTGCTCTTTTCTCTGTTATGTGCTCCACGACTTTCCCGGGCTCGACACCAACACTAAGCGATACCGCAGCCGCTGCAAGATCGTTTCTAATCTTGTCAATTGGGCTGGCAGTGCCAAACCCAACCGCAGCGCCAATCTCCTTAAGCGTGGCCATTGCAGGCGTTGTTGGCTCCATCTTATCCGCCAGCTTTGCAATACCCTCGCTTACCTTGGATACGTTTCCACTCTGCAAATCCTCCCTGAGCGATGCAAGACTCATTGCCTCTTTACTCTCTTTCCCAAAATACTTCGCTGCAACAGTTTCCGCATTCTCAAGGGCTTGGCCCGTCTTTACAATAGCGTCGCGCTTCTCCTCTTCGCTAAGCTTCTCGAATTTCTTGCCTTCGGGCAGTGCTATCGCAGCTATACTTTCTCGTATATTCCGGAGCGCTTCCATACCGTCCTCGTGCGCCTTCGCCTTCTCCGCCACATACGCCTTTGCAACCTCTTCAGGGGTTGAACTGCAGAGGAACTCTCCCCTGCCCCTGAGAATTTCCGAGCTCCGCAGCGAGCTCTCGTTCGACTCTGAGACTATGAATGCGGCGCTACCCACTTTTTGGCTTTCTACCATGGCATCCCGCAATATTTCGGTCCTGCCCGCAAGGTCTTTTACCAGCTTTCCCAATTCTGCCTTTGCCTCTTTGGTTGTTGCCTCAGCCTGCTCTTTCTTCGCATTTTCAACAAGCTTGTCAAGCACCGCGGGCGTGATCTCCTTTGCCTCCTTGATTCCGAGCTTCTCCAGCTCCGGCTCGTAATCCTTCATCACGTCCTTGATAGTCTTATCAAAAACCACTTTGTTCATGGCCATCTGGTCGTTAATCATTTTTATGGCATCATCAGTTCTCGCAATGTTCCTCTTGTTATCCTTCAGCTGCCCTTCAATCCCTTCATTGTTTTTCTCAGTCCGCTCAATGTGAAGCTTTGTCCGTTCGGCATCCACATCCTGTTTCGCAAGCTCCTTCACTGCAGTCTTAATCGTCTTTTCCGTACTTGTTATATCCACCTCTAGCTTGCTAATTTCCTTGTTTACTGCAGCCCTGCTAACATCGACCTTATTCAGCTTGTCATCAATCGCCCCAATCTCCTTTTGGATATTGGCATTCTTTTCCTCACGCCCTTCCTTCTGGCCTTTTGTTTCTCCCTTTACCGGCCCGACAATCTGCTTTTTAAGGTCAGCCTTCTTTTCCTCCAGATTTCCCTTCTGGTTGTTAAGGCCCTTCTCTTCCTTTTGCTTACCCTCCAGCGTATCGTTCTTCTCGGCAAGGTTCTTTTTCTCCTCTGTTATCTTAGCCTTCAAAGAATCAATGGTGCCGTTAATCCCTCCCAGTATCTTCTCAAGTTCAGCAATTTTCTCTTTGTTCTTCACCTTCTGACCCTCAAGCTTACCCTTCTCTTCCATAAACTTCGTTTTCTGGGCATCAAGCTTCTCTTTCACAATTTTATCCGTTGTGGGCTCCCATTTTCCATTGTTAAATATGAGATATATCGCATTCCCATCCTTATCCGTCGACGCATAATCTGTTTTCAGTCTATCCCAAACTTCCCGAACCTTTCTGCCAATCTGCGTCTGCATCGCACCGGTAACAATCCGCGTCTTTGTTACTTCCTTTCCGTTCTCATCCTTCTCTATCACTTTCGTTAAGCTCATTCCCATTGCAGCCCATGGATTGCCTCCCAGTGCCGACAGTATTACACCGGTAAATCCAAGTGTTGCCGTCCAGAAGCTGACAACCGGTTTAACGTTCGGTATATTGATTGTTTCAGTCGCTGCAGCAGCCGCCTTAGGTCCAGTAATGACTGCCTGCGTGCCCACAGGTGGCGCCGCCACAACAGGCTTCTGCTCTGCGGCCGCAGGCGCCTTCTTTCCCCCTTTACCAATCGGCCCTCCTACACCTTCAACCCTCCCGGACCCCTTAGGTGCCTCTTTACCCGGAGCGGCTGGTGCAGCTGCTTCCTCACCTTTTTTCCCCTCCTTTATCGCGGCTTCCTCTTTCTCCGCTCCAACCCGCTTGGTGGCAATTGCACCCAGTACGCCTCCCAACATCCCGATCGCACCCGTGAATATTGAAGCAAATCCGGCCTGGAACGCCTTCATCACCCTGCGCTGCGTTGTCATTCCCCGCGGCGCGGTGAAATCAACCATCCCGAACGGGTTTCTACCTGATGCATACATTGCAGCGCCAAGGAATCCTATTAGCAGGAGCAGCGGCATGCAGGTAACAAGGTTGATGCCCTCGGGCAGGTTCGTCTCGAAAGAAGTCTCGCTTTTTCCCGAGCCGCCCACGGTGCCCTTGCTTTCCTTGAATGCGCCATCGCCCCCAAACGTTACTTCAACAGTATGCTTCGTGGCACCCCGGATGACAAAATTAACGTTTGCCCTCCCGCTTGAATCTGTCTGCGCCTTGAACTTATCGCTTTTTTCACCTTCAACGGTGGTGTAATTCACAACGAATTCCAATTCCTTCTGGCCCAGGCCACTGGTCTGGCCCGTATCCAAATTAGTGTAAGTCAGTTTTGCATTGACAGTGAGTTGCCCGGTGTCCTGGTCATATGTTTCGGTGACACGTATGCCGGTGTCAGCCTTTTGTATTATGCAGCTCGCTCCGCTGTATGCAATCGAGATAATTAGCAATACGGCCACTAGAAACGTCGCTGGCCTAAGCTCCATACTTCAGTATTCATGTATATCTTTATATATTTGATTAGAGAAGTGGTATCATGCGTGCGTGGGCGGTATTAATGGCAATTTTCCTACTGTCCATCATGCCGACTTTTGCACAAAGCAACTACCAGTATGAGCAGGCCTCAGGGGTGATGTCCGGCTTCCTCTACAATTACGGCATTGCAATCGCGCTCATGGTCTCATATGCATTGATAGGGCTCGGTTTCATGGCATCCAAGATTTTCTCATCCCGTGAGACGGAGATCTGGAGCCGGGCTGAGCTGCGCGAGGCATTCATAAGCACGCTCTACGTGGGCCTTGTGGTCTTATTAATCCCCGTGTTCAACACCCTCGTGGATTCCTTTTTGGTTCAGCCCGCAAGTCAGGAGCACTATACCTATACGCAGATATTCTCAAGTGTCATTGACACCGCGCTCCAGAAAGTGGTGGAGCTCTCATTGTTCATGGGCCAGGCGGGCGTGATGAGTGCAATCGGCTGGACGCCAACAGCATTCAATACGTACTTCGGCGCGGTCAGCTGGACTGCATCGCTCTATTACACGCCCCAATCCGTCTATTCTCTTGTATTCGTTTTCGCGGGCATATTCTCACCCGTACTCATCATGGGCATCTTCTCAATTACCAGCCAATTCCTCATCCTGATATTTCTTGAGAAGTCGCTTTACGTATTCCTTGGCCTTGCAATATTTTTGCGCGCTTTCGTGTTCACAAGAAGGATGGGCAGCACAATGTTCGCAATCTTCCTCGGCGGCTTCCTTTTCCTGAAGCTGGCGCTCGTATTCGAGGCGGGTGTGTACTCAAATCTTGCGGCATCAGGCCAGATGGCCGATCCAAACAAGGAAAGCATCCTTGACCCGGCCGCAGGCAACCTCGTCTCGCCCATAGGGAAGCTCTTTAACATGCTGTTCATACCTAAATACGTCATTGACTTTTGTCAGTGGTTTGACACACCCTGCGACAAGGCAGATGCCCCTTGGAATTACGTATGCTACTATGTTGCATGGTCATACTGTTGGATTTTTGCCCTCATCATATGGGTATATGACCTGATAGCAACGCTGCTGAACCTGCTATTAGAGACAGTCCTTACCGCAAAAACGATACTGGCAGCAATCCTAGGCGGTCCTGGCCTCATAGGCACTATGATTGCGGGCAAAATTTCAACGCAGATAGCGGTCAGCTCTGACATAATGGTGCTCGCATATTTCTTGCCGTTTTTCAACATGATATTCACGCTCACAGGGATAATTGCGCTCACGCAGGCGCTCGGCGGCGATGAGTCCGTCGTCAACATGCTCACGTTCATATAGGTGTAAGGTGTAAATGATGGCAATTGTGTGCCCAATCAATGTGGAAGGGTATTTCTCCTGGGTACCGATAGTGCTTCTCCTGTTTCTGATAGTTTTCCTAATACTTGCGATTGCCTATATGGTCGCGCGCCTGCTCTCAAAGCCGGATTGGGAGGCAAGGGTTAAGGTTGAGCTTGCGCGAATGGTCATTTCCTTGATATTCATATTCGGGATTCTTGCTTTTGCAGGAATACTATGCACCGCCACCGTTAACATTGCAGGAGGCGCCGACCCGTTCGATGCGGCAAAAAGTTACATGGCAACCTTTGCGCTGCAGAGCATACCCAAGAACATCAACATAATCTGGGCATCTGCAATAGATGCGCGCATAGCCGCAACCATAATGACGCCGTTCCCATCCTGCATGGCAGGCGTGTGCTACAGCGGCGATGCGGGCGCGCAATACATCGCCAACAACCTTGAATCCATCTCAAACATGACGCTGCCTTTTGCTGCAAGCCTCATGATACAGCTGCTCACGCTCGACATTATCAAGCAGTTCTTCCTGGCACTTCTCCTGCCCGCAGGATTCCTGCTGAAAATCCTGCCCGTTACAAGAGAGGCTGGCGCATACCTCATATCAATTGCGCTCGCCTTCTATTTCGTGTTCCCCATGGTCTATGTTATGGGTGGCATGATACACAAGGAGGTTGGCAAGGGCGTCCTCAATACGCTGAAGGACAGTATCTCCTCCGCCAGCCTTGGCGATGCGTTCGGCTTTGATGACGGCGATTCGCTCAAGGCAATCGTTGAGCTCGCCTACATCGCGCCCTATGCAGTTACCGTGCCGCTGCTTGCGCTCATAATGTCATTGGCTGCCGCGCGTTCGCTATTCTCTGTCTTCTCCAAGGATTTCATAGGTGAGGTGGGCATGTGATGCGCAAATTCCTCCTCATATTGGCGATCATCTGCATCACACTCGCCTTTGCCGCGCAGCAGACAATAGGCGCATACAACCTGGGCGACCCCACAACGTGGATGGGTATCGCCTCAATCATAATCATTTTGCAGCTCACGCTCGTATCGCTCGCATACATGGTTTCGGGCATATTCCATGATGAGGAGCTCAAGGCGTGGTGCAAGAACGAAGTTGTGCAGGCCGTTTATTCGCTCATCATACTCGCAAGCATAGGTGCAGTCCTTGTCATATTGGACCAGACAGCAAGCTCCTTCTTCGTCGGCGTGATAGACCCGAGCGCGACATGCACCGATGATGCGTGCAGGCACACGCTCAGGACCGACCTGGTGTTTGACCCGTCAACAAACAGGTGGAAGGAGGGCGGGAGCGGTAACGGGCTTTACATTTCCGTTGAAAATAATGTGCCAACGTGCAAGTGGACTGGCTCGGGCCCCGAGCCGCCCTGCGACCCAAAGTTCCTCATGGCGCGCTCCTATCTCGGCATAACCTATGAGAAGCTTTCCGGTGTGCTCAGCAACGTTATGTACACCTATGCGGTCTACAACGCGGTGGACTCAATGGGTTTCTCCAGCAACTTCTTCTTTCTTTACAGGACATTCGGGATAGGTTTTGGCACAGGCTATCCCACCCATTCAGTATTGCTCACATCGCTCAATCACATGATGGGGTTCACTGAAAAGATGATGATGCTCATCAAATTCCAGGAGAGCATCCTGAAATATTTCGAGTTTGGGATGGCAGGCGGCCTGATAGTCCTAGGCATCTTCTTCCGTTCCATCTGGGTGTTCAGGAAGGCGGGCGGCCTCTTCCTTGCAATGGGCATAGGCTTCATGTTCATGCTCCCGCTCCTATACATCTTGGGCTGGTATACCATAGACATCAGGCCCATGCAGGAGGCAGGCATATCCCAGCGCAGTGTAACAAATCTTGCGGGCGTAGACGCTCCCTCTGGCCTAGGCGGATTCTTCGAGCAGATAGCCAACCTGTTCACAAATCTGGGTGGCGGCGGCACCAGCACGCTCGTATCAGCCACGGCAATCCTGACATCACTCATTGCCTGGATAACGCTGCGCTCAATAGAGATGGCAAACCTCACAACCCTTGCGCCCGCGACAATAAAGTTGGCCCTTGATGCATTGGTCATAGTTTCAATCATAACGACCCTCATATCGCTTGGAAGCGTTCCCATTAAGGATTCCAACGAGCTTTACACCGACTATGAGGGAAAGACCATAGGATATTTCGACGTGCTTTCCCGCTACGCACTGGTTGCGGTTGCCATACCACTCCTGAATTTCTACATCCTCTTCTCGTTCATAAGGGGGCTTTCACCATTATTGGGAGGCGAACAGGACATACCTGGATTGAGTAGATTGCTATGAGCGTATCAGTTACGTGGGACCAGCTGGCCATTTTCGGCGTGCTGATGGCATTCCTGCTATCAGCGCTAGTCTATATGCTATCCCATATAATAAGCTCCGAGCTCCTGCGCGCCTGGGCGCGGCATGAGGTACAGTCCCTCTTCCTCACGCTCATACTCTTCGCATCGCTCGTATCACTTGCGAGCCTGGATTTCGTAGTCCAGTACCGCAACGGTGCATCGGACTACCTGAAAATGCTTTACAGTGACGGCGTCTACTGCCAGTTCAGCATGCTCGATGGCATGAACGCGCTTGGCATGCTCTCCAGCCTCTCTGTGAACATAAACCCCACAATATTCAGTCTCAAGGGCTCCACAACACTGGCCGGCGAACCAAAGAGTGAAGGGGAGGTGAAAATGGAAAAATATACGGCGGGGCAGGCACAAGCAGGAGCACAATCATCAATCACAGCGGGCATTTCCCTTGGTGCCATACTGCAGCCGTTCATGACCGCATTCTCGGACCTGCAGGGATTTTTGTTCATCCCGTTCTCGTTCCTCCAGTTTCACATTCAGCTGCTTGATATCATAATCAAAAAAGGCGCAACGCTTATTCTTCCGCTGGGCGTATTCCTGCGTGCGTTCAAGTTCACGAGGCACGGCGGCAACCTTCTCATTGCGCTCTTTATAGCGCTCTACTTCATCCTCCCTGGAATGTATCTTTTCAACAAGGGCCTGATGCAGGAGAAGTTCGGCCTCGGCAGTACCGATGATGATATGAAGGTGTGCGAAAATTCCAAGCCAGGCCTCATCTCTGAATTTGCTGGCCCAGTCATGTCAGCGGCGGGATTTAGCGGGTTTGCGGGGATGTCAAATGGCCCGAGCTTCTCGGACACGTCCACCCTTTCAAGTACAATACTGTCAAAGAGCGAAAACCTGTTGTACACCTCCTCATCAAGCTTCACCGTAGTATTCCTGCGCGTGGGCGTTGAATCCACAATCCTGCCCATGTTTGCAATCATCGTGACTCTCGGCCTTGCAAGGGAGTTTGCAATGCTGCTTGGAAGCGATATAGACTTCTCACAGCTCGTGAGAGTGGTGTAGGCAATGAAACAAATACTGATGTACATCGCACTGGCGCTTCTTCTTTTCACGGGCAGTGCACACGCGGCGGATGCATGCGGCGTGGTCTTCTCCAGCGATATGCTCTCCATATTCGCGCTTGGCATATTAATCTCAGTACTTCTCATTTCGCTTTGGTACATGGCAGGCATGTTCCTTGGGAGCCCGGACATAGAGGCGACCATGAAGCTTGAGCTGCAGCAGGTGGGCCTGACATTAGTCATAGCATTGATAATCGGCGGCAGCATCCAGGTGCTCTGCAACGTAAACATAACGCCAGAAGGCCTTGACGTTGGCACAAAGGAGAACCTCATCTCAACAGTTGACAAGAACCTCCTTGGTGCCACAAAGACCACGCTCAACGCATACCTTGACATGTCGCAGGGAATATTCGACTATGCCAAGGTAGGCAGCATATACGGTGGCATCTCATCCGTTGGCGTAAGCATTATGTTCGCGCCGTTCTCAATCTACAGTAGCGTGGCGCAGGCAATCTCTCCAGTCACGCAGATGACACTCATCGCATATTTCTCGCTCGTCTTCCAATACTCGCTGTTCAAGATGACGCAGAGCGCGGTGTTCCTCTACTTGCTTCCCATCGGCCTCACGCTCCGCGCATTTCCCATATCGCGAAAGTTCGGCGGCGTGCTTGTGGCGGTGTGCCTGGGCATGTCATTCATCTACCCGCTGGTCGTTTCGGTGGGGTTCGCAATGCTTGACAAGGCGCCAGCGGACATGTATAGGAACATCCAGGGCATAAGCCCCGACTCTTACATATACCCAACTTCCATAGCGTTGATTGCAATCTCGGTGGCCACGTTCATTGTCTCGCTTCCGGTAAGCGGTGGATTTATTGCGGCAGCGGCATTGGGTGCCCTGAACCTGGGGTATGTTGGTTCCGCGCTCGGAATAGAGCTCCAACTTTTCACCGGTGTACTCTCCGACCTGCGCTCGGTGTACGCATCGTTCGCAACGATAATGATACTTGCATTCTTCCTCCCTATACTTGAAGTGATGATTGTAAGCGCAATCGTCCGCAGCCTTTCCGCAGCCATAGGCGCGGAAACGGACATAAGCGGAATAATGAGGGCGTTTTAAATATGATAAACATACCAATGCTCGCAGTGCTCTGGGATACGGCGGCCAGTAATTTCGTGAAGAACCTGCCGACCGAGTGGTACGCAGTATCAATGTCGGTTGTCTTCGTAATCGCATTCTCGCTCATAATCATATTCATGCTCTCGCGCCTTTTCCAGGCGCACAACCTTGAGGCTACGATAAAGCGCGAGATGTTCCAGCTTTTCGCAACGGTCATAATGATAACCCTCCTGCTCGGCATACAGCAGGCCGGCAACAGGTTCCTGATTGCGGGCAATAATGACATAAGAGACATGATAGGCGAGAAGGCCGCCGAGCAGCTGCTCGGCAAGCAGGGATTTGAGGTGAACATCTTTGACGTCTCATACGTGTATTTCATTTCAGCGGAAAAATGCCTCAAGAGCAGGTACCAGGGATATTTGGACGACCAGTCGCAGGAAATCGTGACAAGAATGTCGCTGAGCCTAGACTTATGGGGGAACCAGATACCGCTGCCGATTGCACCGCTGTTCATTCCCATGTGGAAATCGCTCATGACTAGCATAATGCACGCAGAGGATGTGCTCTGGCTTTCCATCTCAGTTTATTTCCAGATTAATTTCCTGCAGTGGATTGAAGCGAGCATGGTCTCGGTCTATCTGCCAATAGGCATACTGCTGCGCTCAATTCCGTTCACAAGGGGCGGAGGAGCCGCCATAATGGCTCTTGCCATATCGCTCTATTTCGTTTACCCATTCCTTCTCACAATGATGTTCTTCAACGGCCCGCCTCTTCCTGCGGAGTGTTCCGTTAACATCCAGACGCCAGAAGGCGGCGGCTCACAGGCCGCTTCAACGCCGCCCAAGGTATGCCCCAACGACCCCACTGCGGTGGAAGCATATTTCGGCGGGAGCGGCGGCGGTGCTGGCGGCTCGAGTTCGGCCATGCAAAAATTGGATGTCTCAGGGTTTGATGCGGTGAGGATGTATGCATACTACTTCCCGTTCGTTGCGTTCATCGGCACAGTCCTGTTTGCGCGTGCGCTTGCACAGATGCTCGGCGGTAACATCTCCGACATTGGCAGGGGAATGGTGAGGGTGATATAGCTGAAGCTTGATGACAGGATGCTCCTTGTTGCAATCGCGGCGCTCTTCATCCTTGTAATGGTAGTGCTCACCTTGACATCGCCCGCCAAGCATAACGAATCGCTCAACCTGAACCTGCTTCCAAACGAGACTTCAGCATTCAACTCGAGCATAATGGGCAATGTCACGCCCGAGGACCTATTCCAGCCATCTGAAACAAGCAGCACGCCCGCAGAGCAAATCAATCCACTGCCCCAAGGGCAGGGCGGGAACTGCACGCCTCTCGGCGACATCAGCAAGCTCATGCAGCTTGAGACCAAGTATCTGCTCTACTACGGCGAGGAGCCCGTGTATATACGATCAAGGCTCAGGGACATTACAAATGGAAATTTCGTGATAGAGCAGGACATTACCTCGCAGATGCAGGGCCAGTCCGTTGAGGCCACATCATTCAACACCTATGGTCCCGACGGCAAGTGCATACAAATGCAGATGTCGGTGAAGGGGATGGAGCAGTATTTCACCGGCCAGAACGGGATCTCCGCATGCAGTGGCTACCCGTTCTGGTTCGTCTGCAAGGAAATGCTCAACGAGAGCTTTTTTGAAAGGAACGAAACGGTTACAATCCGCGGCAAGCCCTATGGCGCAAAGGTCTACAAGTCCGGCGGCAATGAATTCTGGGTCGGTAATGATCCGCAGATATTTTTCAAGTATTCATTCATGGGAAATACAACGAATAAAAGCTTTTCAGCGGAACTTGTGGATATCACTTATAGGGGGTTTGGATGAAGAGAGCGCTTCTAATATTCATTGTATTCTCAGTCATACTCGTTTCTTTTGGCTGCCTAGCCTACGATGTGCGCCAGGAGCTCCCCACAACAATTGAGGTCACGGAGAAACCCGTTGCGGCTGTTGAATCCCCAATTGTGTGCCAGCAGGCGAGCTGCCTGGCGATAGTTAAGGATGTGGATCAAAAAAAACCTGAAATGGGACTGTGCCCCGCCGTTCAAGGGCGCAAATGACGACCCGACAGGCGCGATATACTATCAAGACAAAGGAGATTTCTGCGAACCGCTGCCCGCGGCAGATACGCTCTGCCTGCAATACGATTGCGCATTCAACACGCAAACCAACACAGGCTACTATGATGCGTATTACCTTTGTTATGGTGAGGACCCGAGTAATGTTGAGATAGAGAACTGGGGAACCGGCTATGGCATTGCCTACCCCAATGAAGACGTGTCTTTCTGGAAGGACGTGCAGGCTGGCTTGGGCTCAATGGGAAAACTGCCTGAAGGCAAGGGCTTCTCATGCAATGCACTCTCGAGCGAATCGCGCGGCTCGGGCTACAACACTAAATGCAACACCCAGAACGGCTGCTATACATGCGTTGATAAGGGATTCATGACTTTCTACAGCCCCAACTCGTGCCCTGCGGAAATGCCTATCAAATACCCGTACAACGCCAAAGGATTCCAGTACACGCCTGTAATTGACCCGAGTACCTATCCGGGCAACAACGTGATACGCGACCTCAAGCTTGATTACACTAAGCTGGGAAGGGATGCGAAAATATACAAGGATAACGCAGCCGCAAAGGCAAAAACAGGCGAACAGGGGCAAATCCCAGGATGCGAAGACATCTGCACGAACCTGGCGGACCACCCGGAGAACGCAGATGAGTGCAACAAGTGCAACAAGGAGCACGCAAATGATGATATCAAGGAGCCACCGAAGTCGGAGGGTCCCACTCCAGTGGACCGCGGCTATACCCTAGGTGACCTTCAGAAGGACGAGAACAAATGCAATGGTCTCAACCCCTGCGTTGAGATTGACCGTGCAGCAGAAAGGGCACGTGGTTCCTATGAAACTATTGGCGAAGACCATTACGCATCGTGTGGTATTGATAGCTATCCGACCGCAAGCGACCCGGTCAAATATTTCACGTGCAGCTGCAAATGCTCTGTGGCAATCCGCTCAACATATGAGTGCAAGCGCCCGGGCAGCTCAACAAACTATTACTATTCATACTGCAAGGCGAGCAAGGACAAGACATCGCAGGGCGGATACATATACGAGTTCCACAATTTCGGCGGCGGCGCCTACAGTGCAGTGCTCGGCAACGCAACATCGGAAATTCCCATATTCATGCTCGGGCAGGGCCCCACGTTCAAGGATTATGAGGAGGCGAAAAAATTATGCGTGCCCTCAAACCCCGCGGATATCTCCATAACAGCGGGCAAGATTCCATTCGTGCCAAATTCAACCACTGTTCTTGAGGGAGGGCAGTTCTGTCTTTCCAACATAGGCGCTGGGACACATATAATATACATGAATACGTTCTTTTTGTCGTTCGACCCGATCACAGGCAAATCAACCTCCTCAACTAAAAAGGTAATTCTTGCAAACCTTTCAGGAGGCTCGAGCACGTGCTTCCCGACAGGCCCAGATACAAATTTCACGGAAGGCCAATACACGCTCCTGATTGACGACAATAAGAAAGCATTCGCAACGGTGAAAGTGGAGAAGCCTGCGAAAGGCACGGGAGTCGGCAAAGTCGAGCTGAATGAAAACGGCCAGCCCACCTTCTTTTATAATGGAGAATTGGAGCTTGACCCAATCTACACATCTGGTGTCCAATCGCCCCCCGGCCTAGAAACGATAGAAGTCGTTGAGCCTGGCGGCGCCGTGCGAAAGCTTGGCGTTACCGCTGGCGAATACAGCGACACTGTGGGCGGCATAAAGTTCAGTTATGTTGCATACACGGCGGGCGATAAGATTAACCTGTATGGCAGCGGCGTGCCCGTGTTCTCGCCCCGTGCAATAGTGCTGCCCCAGGGCTCAAAGCTCTGCATAATAAATAATGTAGAGAACGTCGCAAAGAATCTCCTGCTCGAGAAGAAGGTCAATTACACTCCTGAGATGTACATCCCGATTGCGGCCAAGAGGTCGCTCTTCGGCCTTGAATGCTGCTTTGATGTGCCCGATCCCGGCGTCTACAGGATAACGGACCTGGATTACCAGAACGCTATGAAAGCGTACGTTGTGGTGTTCCCCAGCGATGTGATGTCAACCATCACGGTCAACGATTATGGCTATACCCCCTATTCATCGCTCGGCAAGCTCGATGATTACGTGTGCATAACAAATCCCGTAGGGGTGGAAAGGGGCGTTTCCTACATATCTGACACTGCGGGGAGCGGCACGTTCAAGATAAAGGCGCTTGAGGATTACTGCACATACGATTTCGCAAAGAGCAAGGCAAACTATAATTTCACTGATGAGACAACGGGCGCAAACTTTTTCCTTTCCACAACCAATGGCACTGTGCTCAACATCGATGTGCGCGGCCTGAGCTTCACGCCGCCGAGCGGCAGGATAGTTGCGACTGGAGAGGTATGCCTCAATGCGGTTGATACAAACGCCACCATAATACTGGCACAGGTTCCGAACGCAGCCACGCTTGCAAACCCTTCGCTTACAGGTGATGAAATAAAGTTGGCGCCCGGCCAAAAGCTGTGCAAGACAATGAACAGCGAAGGCCTATTCACATTCAGGAACAAGGAGAGCGGCCTCGACTGCCTGGTTGCGGTTGGTGATGCAAGCACAACCTATCTCATAAACGGCATTGCAGTCCCAAGCGTGGTGGATGTGGAATTCCCGGACTATGCAAGTGCAAGCACCAACCCGCTCCAGGTAAGCGTGTTCACGAAATACCCAACGGTCAAGGTTGTAAACAAGGACCCTGGAACCTATGTGGTCTACAACGAGCTCACCATAAGAAACAGCACGGGGTTCAGCGCGGCACAGCTCGAGCTAGTCACGCCCCACACTATTATATACAATAAGGCGACTTATCCGGTCGAGATAAAAATAACTTCCTACACTGCCTCCAAATCTGGAAGAACCCTAACAATCCCTGCCAATGACTCTGCCATATATACATATGATTCCAATGCCGGAGACTACAAGATTACGAGCAACGTGCAGTTGACCCCGATTTCCGAGACAGATCCCCTGCTTGGAAGCCAGGTTGACATACGCTCGGACAGGATGCTCGATAGCACCGGCATAACGCTCGCAAGCAACAATCAACGGGATCTCATCGTGCGCAGCATAGGCGGAGTCCTTGTAAACTATTACAAAATCACAGGCACTGCTGCCAATCCCACGACAGCTCCTGAGAAGAAGGGAATGTTCATAATTCGCGGCAGTGTTGCGGGCGGTGAGTCAACGATGGCCGCAAAGCAGGGCGCGTTCAAGACGCTAGGGTTCGGCGTGCAGACGCTCACCGGTGTCCCAACGAGCGATGAGCTTATGCAGGCGCGCTCGATGCTCGCGACTGACAACTCGCTCCCGGTATTCCTCTACTCGCGCATTGGCAGCGTCAAGGTCGACCTTGTTGACCCAGAAACGCCCGAAGTCTACCGCATTAATGCGGGGGCGCTCGTCAACGTGGCGCTTGACAAGGGCCTTGACAAGACATCAATCAAAGTATCTGATTTGGATATTGACCCAAGCAAATATAGTGGCGCAAACAAGCTCTGGAGCTTCAGCATGCCTCAGCACGATGTCACATTCACAATCACGTCGGGGACCGCGGAGAAGGAAGTAAACCTCACAGCGCAGCAAGGCGTGAAGGAAGTGCGCATGGCCTACACCCAGTACAGTGTTGACACGCACGGCGGCGATGACGTGAATTTCAAAGATTACATGGTCCGCGTGCACAATCTCGCCGTTGACCCGCGCGCAATCATGCTCAGGCCCAGCGACATCACGAACTATTGCGAGTCCAAACCTGCCTTAACTGCAAGCGCAGCGAAGGACCTCATGACCATGTGGAGCCCTACCAAGATGTCAGTGTACAAGGTAGGCAGTACGGATTTGAATGCGCTTGAGAATCATGATTCTTTTGTAAATAAGGAAACCTCTAAGATTACTGACATAACGCTTCTCCCGAACATGGGCTACACGAATGTCAATCTCGAGCTTGGCAGGCCGGAGTCCATCTCCGGCGAGGCTGTAGGCCAGCTCACACTAAGGGCAACTGCGGGCAGCACTGTTCCGAAAACTCAGGCTAACAAAATGGGTGATAATAGACTTGAGCTCCCGCCCGGATTCATAAGCGGCCTTACCGATACAGGTGCGGTCCGCCTCTACAGAATATTCAGTGACGAGGCATTAACAAATCCTAGTGTCATATCTGAGCCGTACATGGATATTGCCGTGGGAACCGATGTCTACGGGGTAGACAATTATTATGCAGTAATTGCGAGAAGGTTTACGCCGGATATCTCAATAAAAGAAAGTGAGTTCACAGCCAACAAGGGCCTCTGGCAGGGCTCAATATTTACCGTAAAAGATTACCGGCTTCTCCCAGAATGGTGGTATAACTCCTGGGAGGATAATTATTACTGGACCGGCTGCGGCAATAGCATGTTTATTGCGCCATTCAGCAACACAATTTATCCGAAAGAGTTTGCCTATTCGGTGCCTGCAATATTTGGCTTTGAAAAGGGCATGGACAGTTTCGTTGATGGATGGGATAACTACGATTACATGCATACGACTAAATACAAGTATAAGGTCCTGCCCCAGGTAATTGGTACAATCCAATATCAGGTGGGCACGCTGGGTGTTACTGACCACCTAGTGCAGAAGATCACATATTGGGATCCCAACTGGAAGAGACAGAACATCAAGCCCTCAGAATTGCGCTTCTCTAATGGTGAAATCATAACTGATATGGGTTTCAATCTTGTGGATAGTAACGCGCCTGAATACCAGCGGCCCTGTGGAACAATATATGTTGGCAAAAAGTATCCTGACACAAATGGTGACAATGGCCTATTCACAAGTGTTTATGGCGACCCGTTCACTGACATAACGAGATTTAAGTGCGGCACGGGAACCAACACTTACGATGAGGATCTTGAGGATACAGTAAATATGCAAATCAATAATCAGAACGTAATCGTATACAACAAGTACGGTGGCTACTGCCTTTTTGGAGACGAGGTGCCGCTTGAGAGCGGTGGCTATGCTGATAATCAGGACTTCAATCCAAAGAACATGTTTTGGTGCCATGCGACCGATCACGTGTACGGTAATTTGGGCACCGCAATTGGCGCATCAAGTGAGAACTGGAACCTCGTCTCGGTATCCCCCGGTCTTGGGAAGTATGAGGGAGGCGGCTTTAGCTACAATGATGTTGTCAGGATAAACCTGCAAAAGCCCTATGGCGGCGCGGCATCTTATGATTTCATAGACAGCAGCTATTATCCATTCCCAGAGCCAAAATGCGAAGATACGGGCCTTGTATCAAGCTATACCGGCACAGCAATCCAAGGCGGCATACCTGAGAGCGCTTTTGGGGGCGGCATCCTTTTTCTGATAAATGACGTCTCGCCAGCAAAGAGCTATTTTGATTCAGCGGAGGTTGTTCCAGACAGCACGGCTGAAGTGAGCATGGGATATGCAACCACAAACCAGTTCATTATTAGGCCAACCTCATTCGCAAAGGCAGTCTGCTACGGTGACACCTCATTTGACGGGATACAGGAGGTTGTTGCGCCGCTTTCAACTAACACATATATGCCGGATGCGCACGGCCAGTATGCCGTATATGATTCTCCATATTACCCGAATTTCAAGACATATGTTAGGGATAATGAGGTGTTATACTACCACCTTTCGCCGTTCGCAACGGATGCAAACCCGGGCGCGCACGGCCGCACTTCGCTCGACCAAGGCATTCTGGGCACTGTCGAATATGACGTGCGATCAATCACGGCCAATGACAGGTTATATAGGGATGCCACTTGGGGTATAGCTGACATTCTTGGCACAGGTGAGAACGGGGACGGCAAGGAGCATGTTGCGGACGTATATCTTTACAATCTCACGCTCAACTCCGTGGTTAACAATGTGGAGACAACAACTGACGTAATCGATCTTGTGGAAGGCGATATCCTCCTGCTCAACAACACCGGAGGGGAGGACATCGTATGGTACTATGGAAAGCTCACCCCCTGCTTTGAGAAGGATGACCTGAGCGACAAGATAAATGAGAAGATGAACGCAACCTGTGAAGGCTCTACAAACACAGCCACTGCGGACTGCATAAAGAACCCGAAGAAATACTCCATAAGCCCGGTTGACATGAACAACTACCTACAGGACCAGGCAGCGTCCAGCCCGCAGTTCGTTTCACAACTCACACTAAAGCAGAATGAAAAGCGCATCGTTGATACGGTGCTGCAGACAACCACCACCAACCCGATCATACTTCCGCTCGGGCCCGGGGAAGAGACTGCAACCTATCTCTTTTACAATCCCTACTCGGGGAAGAGGATGACCGTGCGCGTGTCAAAGCAGACGCAGAACATACTGCTGCAGATAAACTCGTTCAGCCCCACAACGGTAAGCGTGCAACAGGGCGGCAGCGACAACCAGCTTTGCATTTATAATAAGGATGACGTGGGCAGGAAGGTAACCTATGAGGCAGCTGGAAGCGGCGCATCAACCGAATCCGTTACAATCGCAAGCGGTGAGCAGAACTGCAAGCAGCCCTCCTATTTCGACACCCATAAAGCGAAGGATATCCTCACCGGGAAATACCTTATTGTGGGCAAGGACGAGATTGGAAGCAGTAATGTCATCTCCATGCTTGAAAACATCACGAAGGCAATTGCTATCCCCGAGGACGGCGCAAACAACCCAGCCTACAAGTTCCAAATCCTCAACCCAAAGGCGCCCGCAACGCCGTCGTTAATCACCACTGAGCTAATTGATGTTGATGGGCTTAAAACGGCGACAGATGCGCAGTATGGCGGGATAGCCAGGGAGATTGAAACAATAGAGGGCGTCTGCAGGCTGGAGCTGATCCAAGAGACGGCAGAGTGCGTAAGCATTCCGCCAACGCAATCGGAGAATGTTGTAGTCCCGGTCCAATATGACGACATAAAGCTCGCGGGCTGCTGCTGTAGGAACGCGGGCCCAACCACGGAGTGCAAGCACGAAGTGACGGAACAACAGTGCAAAGATTTGAAGAAATCGGACAGCAGCTGGAATTATGCGCAGTGCCCTGTGGGCTGCTGCTGCAAAACAGATCCTACGAACGGCATCAAAACATGTCCACCGCTTTCAGAAGCAGTATGCACAGATGCTGAGCACAAGGCAGGGATGTACACCTACGGCTACATGTGTCCCACAGAGGCGAAGGTTTACAAGCAGAGGTGCATTTCAACCCTGCCTTTCTTCATACACATAAAATCCCCGGACACAAACATTAGCACGGAGCGCATTAAAGCAATGAAATTGGCAATCGATAAGGTTGAGGGGCAGCTCAGCACAGGCGCTCTCAAAGATAAAGAGGGCAACAAGCTCGACATGATTGGCTATGTAATTGTAATCGATGATCCCGGTGTTGCGAAGCGCGGCCAGTGCAAGATTTCAAACTATCTGGACGGCCTGCGCAACGTATCCCAATACGCGGTGACAAAATACGGCACACCCTCCATGATAATTGGCTTCGGCCTCAACCGTAATATTATTGAGTCGCGCTCCTGCTGGTCCAATACCGAATTGGCCGCACAGGCAAAGCAGCTGTTTGATGAGGATATAATCATGCTCATCGGCTCAGGTGTAATTGGCATGGGGCAGTACTGCCTTGTGGACACGTCCTGCCAGCCCGTGAGCGCAAGCACGGGCATTTCCGACGGTTCGGATTACGGCCTCTACTATGACCCGCTCACCAGTGCAACAAAACCATTCGGGTATGGCGTGAACCGGCCTGATGTGGTTATTGGCGTCCAATCATTCAGCGATTACCTCAGGTCATTGCCGGCCAGCGCATTTACGGGCACCACTACAGTATCGGGCCTAACGCCAGCACCAATATCAACGAACATTGGCACCATCATTCCAACAGGCTCAAACATTTACCTGAATGTGAAAGCAATGAACAAGAATACCGGTGAGATGAGTTATTCCGGTGTGAAGCCCACGGGCATTGGCGGATTCCCATCCGGCGGGGCAACCCTGCTACCAGGCGAAACACTGGCACCTGTTGATCTAAGCATGCCAGGCGGTTCACTTATTGTTTCAGACCAGCTTTCAGGCCTGTCCGGCAATACAGGCCTCCAGAATGTTGACTTGATATCACAGTACCTCGGGTATCTCCAGAGTTCAGGAGTAGACCTGGGCACCTATGGCGGCAACATGGCCTCACTGCCTGATTTGATGAATAATTTTGGCAGGCTTAACGACCCGTCAATCGTTCTCGCAGGCACCTACAGGAAAGACCCCTTCACGCGCGTATGGTTCGACCAGTGCGGCAAATACTATTATGAGGGCGAGGGGCAGATGATAAACATATTCTCGGAGAGCGACATACCGCAGGGCCAGCAGGGAAACCAGTGCGACCCCTCAAGGATGATGGAGCTCTATAAGAAGTATAAGTGTGAATAAACAACAATGCAGGTGCAAATGATGATACAGGCGAATGCAGGAAATAAGAATGTCAATAATGTGAGAAGATGATTATGGCAGGATATAGCCGGGATGACGATGGGTTTGGCTTGATTGCGATACTGGTAATCGGCATACTGGTTCTCATGTTCATATTACAATTCTGCAACGTAACTGCTCAAACAACTTGCCCGGTGGGCTCTTACGAATGCGCATCGAGCCCCTGCGGCTGCTGCAAGCAAACCTCTGACGGAAAGACTGATTTATGCTCGGCCTGTGCAGACTATGTTACAGTGGGGACCTGTTGTGCCCCTAAGTCAAACCCGCAGATGTGCATCAAACCGATAACGCAGTGCGTCTATCCCGTTCCCTGCGCTTCAGATGCGGAATGCAGCACAGACCCCTGCCCCACATCAAAATGCGAAACACAGGCAGACGGCACAGGCAAATGCAAGGCGTGCATGACAGGCGCAATATGCAATGCGGACGACCCAAACTCCTGCTGCAAGGGAATGGTATGCTCAAACGGCAAATGCGCGCCGCAGGACCAGTGCATATTTGGCTGCTTATCCGATAATACGGAGTGCAGCAACGTGCCTGGCTGTGCTGAGTTCGGTTGCAACACACTCACGAAATTATGCGAAGACTGCAAACATCCCTGCACTTCCACCGCGGACTGCTGTTCCGGCGGCAAGTGGGCGTGCGTGGGCGGCGCCTGCCTGAATTGTTTTGGCACCTGCGATCCGTTACAGCCCAAATGCGCGTGCGCGGGAACGGTATGCCAGAATGGCAAATGCACTGGCTGCGAAGAGGGGGCAGCGTGCGATGCAGATAACCCGTGCTGTACCACAAAAAACCTTCAATGCAACCCTCAAACCAACAAATGCGAATCCTGTTTCAAGCCATGCACCACTGATAAGGAGTGCTGCAGCGGTGGCATATGTATGGCCGGCTCCTGCAGATACGGCGACTCCTGCACCAACCTGCCCTGCCCAATCCCTAATGAGCCGTGCAAGATCTGCTCCTCAAGCGACTCGTGCATCACCTGTATTGATGCTTCCATTTGCGCAAAATCCACAAGCGGGTTTGTGTGCAAGCCGCAGGGCAACTGCGAAACGGGACAGGTGGAATGTGACAAGGCGACCTGCCCAACGGGCTGCTGTGATGCGATTACAGGCAAGTGCGTGTGCGGCAA